>CAJCIR010000052.1 GCA_903970425.1 Chlamydiota bacterium
TAGAAGCTGTGTGGTGGAGATAACCTGTGCAGCGTTTTCACCTGGACAGGTTGTTCCTCCATTACCTCCTGTGGAGTCTACTGGCAGGGTTAGGTTAAAGTCTGAGAGGTTGAACACTTTATCTGGCGCAGTAGTTGTGGCAGAACCTCCGAATTGTACGGCCTTTCCATTTTTGTTGCTTCCTCCGTCTACGGTATTTGCTGGCCCCGTTAGTTGACCATCGGCAGCATATGAACTGACGTAAGGGCTTTCGGCGTGACTACGACTCAACAGATGAGTACCAACCGCAGCAATGACCACTATAACAACTATGCTAGCCACTGCCTGGATTTTATTTTGCTTGTTAGGGTAAAAGACGTTTTTCATTAAGGTTGATACACAATCCTATATACTATTATACAACTATAGCACGAGCGATATACCAGCTCTTTTTACTGGTATGATACACCCCAGAGGTGGAGTTCAGAACTGTAAAGGATAGGTCACTTAAGGTAATATAGTAAGCAAATGACCACGCACTACATATATGCTTTTTTAATTTCACTTGGAGTGATAACGGTACTAGACAGTATATGGCTAATCTTTGTCGCACCAGCATTCTATAAGAAACACATTGGCTTTCTTATGGCAAAGAAACCAAATTGGGTAGCTGCAACAGCGTTTTATATATTGTTTGTTATTGGGATAACAGTATTTGTGGTTTATCCAGGGTGGCATGGTGAATACGCTATCTTAACAGACATTTGGAAGGCTGGATTGTTTGGTCTCGTTGCCTATTCTACTTATGATCTTACAAATCTGGCGACATTAGATAAGTGGCCGGTTGTAGTTACGGTGGTTGATCTTATATGGGGAACTAGTCTAACTGCAGCTACCTCTACGATATCGATTATTATCTTAAAGGCGATTATTAAGTAATGTCGTGTGCCTGAGCTTACGAAGGAATCCCTAGGAATAAGTGTTAAAGCTTAGAATACGAATTTAGAACAGGATTAAGTTCTAATATAAGTGGTGCAGAGCTATATGATGCCTATTTTATTAGTGCTCGAACTTTAGGTCGATACGCTCTGCAGCTTTTTCAACCCAATCGTGAAGCCTAGTCAGTTGATTGGCCATAACAAGCCTTTCGTCATCAGAAATCTCGAGTCTTTTGGCGAATGAATCAATCAGACTAAGAATTCGTTGCATATCTTCACTACTAGCCTTGCTTTCTAGCGCTTTATCAATATCATTGAAACCTTTGGCCACCGCACTGACGATTTTATCTAGCTGCGAATCAATCTTATCGAATCTCTTTTCAGTACCATCTGACTTATCCATATACTAATTTTAGCATTAAAAACAGGAAAAACTTCGCCAGAGGTCATAATGCTTATGGTGCAGGGAGAGGGATTTGAACCCCCGTAGGCATAAGCCGTCTGATTTACAGTCAGATACGATTGACCACTCCGTCATCCCTGCATTGTTAAATATGGAGCCGACGGAGGGATTCGAACCCACGACCCGCTGTTTACAAAACAGCCGCTCTAGCCACTGAGCTACGTCGGCAAAATACAACTGTCAGTTTACCAAAACAGAGGTCAAATAACAACTCGCGGTCGTCTTATCATGCGTCGTTTACGGCCTGACGACTCTACCATACGTTTTAGCTTTTGTTTTACCGCTCTCTCCTCATCAAACATACCTCTGGTCTGATACGCTTTAAGAAGCAGGTTAAACGTCTCCTTATTAGGTTCTAGGTCAGTAGCTTTCTCTAGCTCTTGAATCATTAACTTGTCGTTACCAAGTTTTTCCTGAACCTTAGCATAAGCCACGTGTCTTGTTGCAAGCGTATTTTCTAGCTTGAGAGCCTGCTCAAAGGCTACTGAAGCCTTCTCATAGTTCTCGGTTTCGTAATATATAAGTCCCAGGTTATGCAAACTTGAAGGTGAGGCTTCGATGCTACTAGCAATCTCGAAACAATCAATGGCGTCCTTGTATTCGCGTTGTTTGGCATATAGTATTCCAAGACGGTTATATGCGGCTGCATTCTTCTCGTCTATCTTAAGAATCGTTAGAAGAGCCTTTTCAGCCCGCAAAAATCGGTTCTCTCGCATACCTTGATGGGCGATATCCCAGAGTTTTCCTAAACGGTTACCGAATCTATGGGAAATGGCACCGAATTCGTCTTCGTGCACAACTGTATTGGTGTACGCAAGGGCACCAAATGCAATTACAATAAGGAGTTCATACATAAGATTGTTACATTATAGCATTTTCAGATACTCAAAAACAGATTGGACAGGACCAACTTAGCATTAGCATTAAGTGCTAATTCATTGTCAGCGATCAGGGCCTGTTTGAGTATTGTGTGGCATCGTATTACATTCTTGTTATTACTATTGGTTGATAAAGTCTGATTTAGACTGGACTGAGCAATTCTCTGCAATGCAAAAAAGAGGCTATGAAGTTTGGTCTTGTCTTTTGATAGATCGTTAATTAATAGGAATTTATCGTAGCGCGATATTCGTAAAATTTTCTTGGCGGTTTCAACGGCCTCATTGAGAGGGTGGTCATTACCACTGTTAAGCAAGGCATTCACTAGACCAGGTAGACCATTAGTTAATAAATAAGCCCTGTTAACGGCGCTGATTTCATAACCACCTTTAGTGAAGTGGTCGACTAGATTATCTTTTGTTGGTCGTCTCAAGTTAATTATCTGTGACCTAGAGTACATTGTAGGAAGCAAGACAGTCGAACCGTTTACAGTCATTACGATAACAGTATCGCTCGGTGGTTCTTCCATCAGTTTTAGTAGAGCATTCTGTGCTTCTATCGTTAACTTATCAGCATGTTCAATAATTACTCCCCGTCTAAGCTCTGCCGTACCAGTTGTTTTTAAATTCATAAACTTTTGTAGTTCACGAACGGCATTAATTGAAATAATGCCTTTTTCAGGACTCAATATTAAACCAAACGGGGTTCTATAGAATTGCCCCGGCTGAACGTTCATAACATCTTCAAGTACTGACTGGGCAACTGCCATCTTACCGCCACCATCCGGTCCAACAATAATGAGCATGTGGGCAGGATAATTAGTAAATTGATCGAGTTGGGAAGCTGAAAGAGGATTCAGGACTAGGTTATTCATCTTCGTCCTACTTAACTATTTCCTTAAACGAAGAAGGCAAAGGTGAATTGAAAATTTTACGTTCGCGGCTTGGTAATGTTAATTCAAGGTTCAGTGCGTGAAGGTATAGACGTTCTGCCGGCTCACCATTGTAGAGTATGTCGCCAACAATAGGGTGTTTAAGTTTAGCCAAATGAACACGTAGTTGGTGAGTTCGACCTGTTTCAGGCTTTAGTTCAATCAAACTATAGCCTCTAACAGATTCGAGAGTTTTATAGTGTGTAACTGAAGGCTTTCCATTAGCACCAACCTTGAATGTTGCTGGCGCTTGAGGGTTGCGTTGAATTGGCATATCAATAATGGCTTCGCGTGGATCAATTTCGCCATTAACCACCGCTATGTAGGTCTTCTTTACTTTTCTAGTAGAAAATTGTTTTTGTAACCACGATAGAGCTTCGGGATTCTTAGCAACAATCATTACTCCGCTAGTAGCTCGATCAAGACGATGTACGATACCTGCTCGCTCACCTTCCATTGTTTTGACACGGTTGCTAAGCCAAGTGGCTACCGTAGCTTCCGGATTAAATAACCCCTTACTGTGAGTTAGTAGACCAAGTGGTTTGTTGATTACTAATACGTCATCATCTTCATAGATTACGGGTATATCTATAACTGGAATCTTAGCGTTTTCTTTCTCATCATAATCAATGATCAACTTGTCACCTAGACGCAATTTGTGGCCTGGTCTAGCTGGTTCATTATTAACTTTTAACTTACCGTACTTACTGAGTTTTTGGATTGAACTTCGGCTTAGACTAGGGATAAGGGCAGTAACAGCGACATCAAGACGTAGCCCCACCATGGACTCATTAACCCTTTTAGTTCGCATACTTTAAGTTATGGCCTTAGCCCTATCTTTTTTTGAACATCCGATAGTGTCTGATTGGCAATTTGATTCATTTTGACCTCATCTTCTTCCAGTTTCACTAGTATTTCCTGGTCGTTAACCTTTGATAGCTTGCCCTGAATTTCACTTAGACACGCTTTAACGGCCTCCGCAACAGCATCTTTTAGCTCTCCGTAATTAGTCTTGCCCTTCCACTGTTCATTGACTTCATTTTGAGACACATCACGAAGAAGAGCCAGGATCTGCAGTAGATTAGTAACCCCAGGTTGCTTACCCCAGTCGTAGTTGATGCTCCCAAGACTATCGGTCGTAGCACTGGAAACTTTCTTTACAGCTTCTTCAGGCAAATCGCTAAGCATAATTGTCCCTGCTGGATCTTCTACACTTTTACTCATTTTCTTCTCAGGGTTACGAAGCGAGCGAATACGCACTCCTTTATCTAATTTAGTAAATTCTAATTGCTTAGACCACTCATGCGGCACCACAAACATATCCCCGAACCTATTGTTCATACGAATCGCCACGTCGCGAGTTAGCTCAATGTGCTGGCGTTGATCCTCGCCAACCGGAATATACTCAGCACCATATAGTAGGATGTCCGCAGCCATCAAAACTGGATAGTTAAATAGTCCAGCGGAAATACTGGATTCAGACTGTGTTTTATCATCTGTTAATTGTGCTGACTTATCCTTAAATTGAGTCATGCGATTTAACTCACCAAAGTAAGTGAAGCAATCTAGAATCCAGGCCAACTCACTATGTGCAGGAACCCGGCTTTGGCGATAGATATAGGTGTCTTGATTTGCTATATCGAGTCCGGCAGCCACAAAAACCTTCAAGTTATCGATTGATTGTTGGTATAGGGTGCCATGCTCAACAGGGGTAACAATACTGTGAAGGTCAGGAACGAACATATTAACCTGATACTCGCCGGCATGTTGTTTCTGCAGTTGTACGACAGGTAATATCGCGCCCAAATAGTTTCCTAAATGAAATTCGCCGTTAGCTCTTAGCCCCGTCAAAATGACTGTTTTACTCATATACTTAAGACATATTATAACTCAAGGATTGAGTTTTCAGATGATGTAATTCTACTACCCCATCCAGAGCGACAGATATCGGTATATGTGGGTCAGTCCTACTCTTCAATTGGCTGGCTTCGATCATGATTCCTGCAGGCCTCTGATCTAGATTAGCAAGTTCAATCACGGCACGCATAGCTCGGTATTGCCCAACCATAGACTTTTCAAAATTCTCGTTAGGGTCAAAGGCCATTTCGCTTCCGTGAGCGCAATCGACTATCATTCGCCCTTTAGTCGTCTGCAGTGCCTCTAGATACCTTTCTGTCCAAGCCTTAGGATTCTGGGCATTCTGCCCGCCACGGAACACCAGAACAGCAGGAGCATCTTGTTCAGAGCGGAGTTTATTAATCATGTCCACAGCCTCTAGTGCTGACTCGATATTACCGTCTAATCCGTTTTTAACACCGAGCGGCAAGGTTGGATCAAATAGGGCCGCCTCCTCCATAAACTCTGGGTCATTAACACTGCGGCTGCCAAACCAAGCAAAAGAAGCCATGGGCACGTAACGATCCAGGTGCTCACTATATCTAATTTCAAGACTCACATTACCACGGGTCGTGGCTGCTTCTCGGATTGTCATATATGCCCCCCTAGGGTCTACTGTCTCCTCGCCGTGATATTCTTGAGGATCAGTTCGTGGCTTATAAGGTGGTAGCCTGTGTGCAGTGGCGAGACCTCTCTGAGGCTGATTAAGATCAGCGACCAGATCGCCCTCATATTCAACCGAGCCTGCATTCATTCGACTTGGTAATGCACAATAGCCTATAGCGGCAAAGGTAGCTATATCTGGGAAATCCAGACACGTACTAATATCTAACCGATTCTGGGCAATCACTAATTCAGTACCCGCATCTATGGGGAAACTGGCCCGCAGATCAACTGTTGTTGGGACTTCTGGTGCTCGCGTTGGCATAACAACTCCTCTTAAACATTCATTAAAAAACCGCCGGAGTGGCGGTTTACTCAATGTGTTTCTAAATATTTAGGAGCGCACAGAACGAACCGCCACGTTGTGGGACTTAAACCAAAAATAGCAGCGGTTTGTTATGTTCGTCATAATGCAATTAAGACAATAACAGAAAATAAAACAGTTGTAAACTATCGTTTAGTAAATTGTCGTTGTTTACGAGCGCCTCGAAGACCAAACTTCTTGCGTTCTCGTTCTCGGGAATCTCTTCCAAGTAGTTCAGCGCGTCGTAGAGTTGAGCGATAGTCTTCGTTCATCAAAGCCAAACCCTTAGCAATACCTAAACGAATTGCTTCAACTTGTCCTTCATGACCACCACCGGAAACTTTAGAAATAACATCGAACTTATTACTTTCAAGATCTAGAGCCATAAAAGGTTGAGACAGTTTTCCAAGTAAGTACTTGCTAGAGTCAAAATATTCTTCAGCAGGCTTACCATTGATAGTTACAATGCCTTTACCGCTTTGTAGGTGCACGCGGGCTGTAGCGCTCTTACGGCGACCTAGTCCATAAAAATATTTCTGTGCTGTAGCCATTATTTACTTTCCCCTATGCTAAATTGTTCTGGCTTTTGCGCCTCGTGTTTGTGCTGTTCATCTGAATAGATCTTCAAACGGTTAAGTCGTTCATCACGTAGTTTATTGACTGGCAACATACCTCTAATCGAGTGGTAGATAACTTTAGTTGGGTCTTTGACCATCTGCTCAGATAAACTCAATTCCTTTAGGCCGCCTGGGTAGCCACTGTGTCGGTAATACATCTTCTGATCCATTTTCTTACCCGTAACGACAAGTTGTGCAGCGTTAATGACGATCACGTAATCGCCGCAATCAATATTCTTGGTAAACATCGGTTTGTCTTTACCGATGAGTAGTTTGGCAGCTTGGGTTGAAATTCGCCCCAATGGCGCTTTGCTAGCATCAAGAATATACCACTTACGAGTAACATCTTCGGGTTTTGCGCTGTAGGTTTTCATTATTTCTTCTCCTCAGTTTTCTTAGGAGCGACCTTCTTGGCGACAGACTTCTTAGGATTTTCATCTTTTGGCTTCTGCTCTACCGCCTCGGCAACCGGTGCATCTTGTAGATCATCAACAAAACTTACTCTTGCCATTTGGGTATTATCACCACGACGTAATTTAGTCTTCTCAATCCTTAGATAACCACTATTTCGAGTCGTTAGTTTAGGAGCTAGCTCATCAACTAACTTGTGGGCACTCGATATAGTTTGCAGCTTAGTAATTATCTGACGACGATTGTGTAAGTCGCCTTTTTTAGCCTTAGTTATTAGACGTTCAACATAAGGCACGACAGCTTTGGCTTTAGGAAGCGTGGTTTCAATTGATTCATTAATGATCAATGAATCAGCCAGACCTTCAATAAGGGCCTCACGCTGATCACGTTCTCGATGGAACTTTGTTCCTTTATAGCCGTGCCGGTGCATGCTTTATAACTCCAACTCCGATAGCTTTTCTTTAACTTCATCAAGAGCTTTGTTACCAAATCCCTTAAGATCACGAAGTTCAGCATCACTTAGACTAAATAAGTCTTTAAGCGTGTGAATGTCGTTATTAATTAGAGCATTAGTGGTTCGAGCTGATAGGTTTAAGTCTTCTATGGACATCATTAATGCAGCAGGCTCATCACTGTTGTCACCACCGGCTCCGCCCTCGTGGTCCAGAGATTCGGCTTCTTCAACTGTCTGAACAGCTACTCGAGTTTGACCAGCTAAGGCTGTATACTGATTGATCAGAATAGCCGCAGCCTCTTCAAAACCGTCGCGAGGTGTAATAGAACCGTCACTATCAATTGTAATCAATAGTTTGTCGAGGTCAGTTATTTGACCAACACGAGTGTTCTCAACCTTGTAGCGAACACGCATTATTGGGCTAAAGATTGCATCAACAGCGATCATGTCGCTGGCTTTGTGTATAGCCCCCTCTTCAACTGTTCGGTAACCACGACCAGTCTCAACAGTGATATCCATCACAAACTTTGCTTTGTCATCGTCAAGTGTGGCAATAACGTGTGAAGGATTTACAACCTCAACATCCGCATTTACAGCGATATCTTTAGCTGTAACTACACCTTTACCACTCTTGGTAATGCGCAAGTTCTGAGCTTCGTCACCGAAAACACGGAAACGAACGCCTTTTAGGTTAAGCATGATGTCTACGACATCTTCCTTAACGCCTTTAATAGTAGTAAATTCGTGGGTAATTCCCTCGACCTTAAATGCCGTAATGGCAGCACCAGCAATGCTGGACAATAAGACTCGACGTAGGCTGTTACCCAATGTCATACCATATCCGCTATGCAGTGGCTCTATGACAAAGGTAGCACTCGTATCGCTGTGCTCGTCAACCTTTACAACGCCTGGTGTGTGGATTGTGTTTGACATACTTCTAAACCTCCTTAACGTGAATAATATTCAACGATTAATTGCTCATTAATTTCTGGCTCGGCCTCCTCACGGGTGGGCAAGCCAGTTACTTTAATCTCAAACTTCTTTCGATTGACAGTCATCCAACCCGGCAGCGACTGTGGGGCTGGGCTAATGTCGTCAATTTTCTTGAAGTACTCGGTATTAAGACTATGGGGACGGGGAACCAGAACGTCGTCTGGATTTAAGCGGATGGATGGAATATCGAACCTTTTACCATTTAGTAGAAAGTGTCCGTGACTAACTAATTGTCTAGCTGCTTGTCGACTTGGAGCCAACCCAGCTCGGTAAACAGTATTATCAGCACGTCGCTCTAGATACTGCAGTAGCACTTCGCCAGACTGTCCGCGCTGTGTAGAGGCTTCCCTCATTAGGTTACGGAACTGTCTCTCTAGTAGGCCATATAGTCTCTTAACCTTCTGCTTCTCGCGTAGCTGCAATGAATACTGGCTAGCTTTAGCTCCTCGGCCACCGCGGCCACCTTGTTGTTGACCCGGAGGTGTAGAACGCTTAACTAGGGCTTTGTGAGCCTTAGGATGCAGAGCATAGCCTTCTCGGCGGCTCATTTTTACAACTGATTGTCTCTCTCGTGCCATAACTAAACTCTTCGTGCCTTTCGAGGTCGCACACCACCGTGTGGGACTCCAGTTACGTCGGTAACACTTTCAACTCTTATGTCACCATTTTGTAAGGCTCGTATGGCCGCGTCACGACCCAATCCAACACCTTTAACGAAAACATCAACTGTTGAAAGTCCAAAATTTTGTCGAGCAATCTGGCAAGCCTTTTCGCTGGCCACTTGAGCAGCATAGGCTGTACCCTTCTTAGATCCCCTAAAACCACAAGCGCCAGAACTGCAGGCTGCGATTACACCGCCTCCGGGGTCGGTAAATGTAATAATCGTGTTATTAAACGTAGCTAGGATATGAACTTGTCCGGTTGGAACGGCTCGCTTGCTCTTCTTCTTGCGAGGACTTGGAGCAGGTGCTGTTGCGGTTGTTGTCGTTGGAGTTGACGTGGCAGTAGCCTCAGTTTCAGTTTCAACTGCGACTGTCTCAGGGGTTTTAGTTGTTTTCTTCTTTTCTGCCATAATTTCCCTTTAAGTCTTGCTAACTGCTTTCTTAGCTGTACCACCAACTGTGACTTTTCGACCTCTTTGGGTTCGGGCATTAGTCCTAGTTCGTTGTCCACGAGAAGGTAAGTGTGCTTTGTGCCGTGCACCGCGGTAGGAATTAATATCTTGTAAGCGCTTGATGTTGGTAGTCACAATACGCTGTAACTCACCCTCAACCACGTAGTTATTATTAATAGCTTCTTGGATGCGGGTAATTTCAGCGTCGGTTAGGTTCTTAACACGAACTGTGGGATCAACTTTAGCAATTGTAAGGATATCATTACTCGTCTTAGGACCAATTCCATAGACGTAGGTTAGAGCAACCCATACTTGCTTTTCATTAGGAATAGTAACGCCTGAGATTCTTGCCATATTAAATGCTAACCCTGCCTCTGCTTGTGCTTTGGCTTGAGCTTGTTAATGACATAGACGCGACCTTTACGGCGAACAATCTTATCATCAGGACTAATTTTTTTGACACTAGCACGTACTTTCATACGGATCATGCTCCTTATTCCTCAGCGCAATGACACCCTGCTTTAATTTAACTATGATTTGCGATAGGTGATTCTTCCCTTAGTCAGATCGTAAGGGGTCAACTCAACCGTAACGCTGTCGCCTGGTACGATTCGGATAAAGTGCTTCCGCATCTTTCCGGCAACGTGAGCTATAATCTGATGGCCATTTTCGAGCTCAACGCGGAATTGCGTCCCTGGTAGCGTCTCAACGATTGTACCAGTCAGCTCAATTACTTCTTTTGTTCCTGCCATAGATATAACTAAGGTGTAATTATAACAGCAGAAACTATAGATTGTAAAGTGTTTTTAAGAGAAGATTACTTTTTATCGGCTTCCTTTTTCTTGCGTCTTGGTAAGAATTTGAGACGACGAGCCCCCAAGGCCGCTTCGGCCCCTGTTCCAGCCTCATAAAAGAAATCAGGTTCAGAGTATTGGTCGTAAGTTACCATGAGAGCCCTGGATTCGATGGCACGTAGGGTTTCAAGTGATACAGATACCAAGATAAGGATGCTAGTTCCTCCAATGGTAATACTGGTATTTATAAATATCTGGCCGATTATCGGTGCTAAGGCCAGTAGACCAAGACAGGTTGCCCCGAATAAGGTCAAACGATTAACGATTTTGCTTAAATACTTTTCTGTCTGAACGCCTGATCGTACTCCCTCAATGAAACCACCTTGTTTTTGAAGATTTTCAGATATTTCTTTGGCGTTAAAGGTAATGCTGGTATAAAAGAACGTAAAAACAAACACCAGAAGGAAGTAAAATACAGGATAAATATATGGGTGCCAGCCTCCAGCTGCAAAAGTTGTAGATGAGGGCGTTTGGAACCAACTAGTTAAATCACTACCAATGTGGGCCAAGTGAGCGCTCTTACTGCTACTCAAAATTGTTCCGGCAAAACTTGGTACGCTCAGGAAAGCTACGGCAAAGATAATCGGAATAACACCAGCGGTTATAAGCTTAACCGGAAGCGTAGTAGTAACACCGCCGTAGGCTCGGTTCCCCTGTACCCGTTTGGCGTAGTTGATGGTAATCTTACGCGAAGCTTCGTTTAATTTTACAACCAACCAGGTAAGCACAACGATAATAGCTACAATAATTGCCCCAAATAGAAGGGTCTGTTTGGCAAGGGGAAACTTGTGACCGAATATTACCCACTTAGACTTCTTGGTAACCAATGCTGTTAATAAAGATTGGATGTTGGATGGTAGACGGCTAACAATTCCAATGGTGATGATCAGCGAAATACCATTACCAACACTTTGCTCAGTGATAAGCTCACCAAGCCACATCAACAGCATCGAACCCCCGGTTAGTGAGCCAATCATTAATACCCATCTTATCCAGTCTGTATGGGCGGTAATATCTCCAATTCCACCAATCGACTGAGCTGACTGTCTTACTAAGTAGATCGCTCCAACAGATTGAATTATAGCCAGCGGGAAAGTGAGGATACGGGTATACTGGTTGATTTTTTTCTGGCCATATTCACCTTCTTTTCGTAGTGCTTCCAGCCTTGGCAAGGCTTTGGTCAGCAATTGCATAATAATTGAGGCATTAATATATGGTCCCAACCCGGCAATCATGATAGAGAAGTTAGCCAATGCTCCACCAGATAAGGTGTTAATAAAGCTTAGGAATTGAGGCGTGTTGGAAGACTGGAATAGGTTATCGAGAACCTGCTTTAAGGTAGCTGGATTGCTTAGTGGTACGGGAATTTCAGTAAGGATACGAAAAGCCAAAAGTATACCAAGAACAGTAAATATGCGACGACGCATTTCAGGTTCTTTTAATGATCGCCCAATTACTCGCCAATTCATCCTATGTAAACCCTCAACTTCATATGATTACCCTCAAGTATACAGTATCTAGATCGTGTTCTAACTCTTCTGTTTTTCTGGGTGTTTAGCAACCTTTTTGGCGCTAGCTGCCCGCTTAACTTGGGGCACTTTATCGAAAGTACCACCAGCCTTAACAATAGCCTCAGCAGCCTTTTTGCTGGCCAACTGCAGCTGAACATTAACCTTTTTAGTTAAGTCACCTTTTGATAGTAGCTTAACATTAACGTGAGGCGAGCTAATGAGCTCAGCTTCAGCCAAAACCTGATTATCTACTTTAGCCTTGCCCAACTGTTCGATTTGTCCAGTATAGACAACTTCGGCTACAACACGGTGTGAATTAAAACCATGTAACTTTGGTAGTCGCTGCATCAGGGGGTTCTGACCACCTTCAAATCCAGGATGCTTAGAAGATCCCGTACGTGACTTTTGCCCTTTAGTTCCGCGACCAGCAGTCTTTCCTTGTCCTGCAGCAATACCACGACCTTTTCGATCGGATTGTTTGTGGCGGCTAATTACTAAATCG
>CAJCIR010000053.1 GCA_903970425.1 Chlamydiota bacterium
CGTTTGTCGTCGAGCTTTCGCTGGAATGAATCTACCGTGGCCATAGGTTTGATTAAATTACTAGTGGTTTTTGTTTTACCGTGTTACCCACGTTTACCCACTTCCATGAATATACTACCCACAGCTACCCACATACAAGGAGATTTTAGATAATAATCAGATTAGTTACGCGACTTATCCACAGTTTTTTAGATTATTCGGTTTTTCCACAACATATAGCGTTTAAGCGTCTCGATTAGGCGCTAGAAGTTACGGAAGAATTGTTATTGTTTCTTTGCTTGTGGAAAAGATACTGTAACGAGCGGCATTTCGTGACTCGGAAAGTAGATAGTCCTAGGATAATCGATAGTCTTTGGGACATCAATCTTTATACTCTCGCCTGGCTGAGTTATTGGGTTACCAGCCATGTCTAGATAGCCTGGTCCTGAGTGCTGTGCAAGTTCGGCGTTAGCAATGTTGTAGCTAAGCAGCCCAGGGCTATATGACTCTTTGGTAGCGCCTTCTATAGCCTCAACTGCGTCCGAAGGGTTTGACCCTTCACCAAAAGTTATTACTGCTGGCACAGTAGGACCACCTTCACCCCTATTAGCAAGAGCGTTTAAGCCAATACCTAGGCCAGTAAGCGCTGCTCCAGCCGCTCCAACTCTTGCGCCCATGCGGACTGCTCTGTAGCCAGCGCTACGCTGTCGTGTTTTGGGCGGCTGAAGTGTTGGCCATTGATTATGTCTGGTCTTACTCATCTTAGAAACAACTGCTTATTTTTTATGTTCTGAGGGGTAGCTTATTGATATGGCTGGAAATTCCGCTTTGGCAGGGTAATTTATTGTCTGAGGAAAATTGCCTGGCTTTGGAATAGTAACGTCTATACTCTCACCTGGCTGAGTTATTGGATTACCGTTGGGGTCAACATATTGAGGACCTGTGTGCTGAGATAGTTCAGCTTGTTGCATCTGATATACGTAATAACTTGGGTTAAAACTCTGATTAGGAGAGTCTTCCTCAATTACTTCCATAACTGTAGATGGATTAGCGTCTTCGCCGGCGCCAAAAGTTATTTTGGCATTTACGGTTTGGTCTGCTTGGTCGCCATGATTTGCAAGTGCGTTAACACCAAGGCCCAACGCAACAACGCCTGCGCCAGCAGCACCAACTCGGGCTACCTTATTAGCTACTGATCGCTGCTTCTTTGCTGGTTTAGGAGGACGTGGACGATATGAATCTGGTTCGTCGTCGTATGGATACTTTGTGTTTTGTAGTTCGTTCATGGCTACAACTATAGCATAAGTATATTATTTAGTCAATGGATTCGTGGCCTCTACCCCTGTTCTTTATTTCCAAGACTTTTTCTCCGAACCAGTTAGAACTGGGTCGTATTGTTCTTTTCATGCCATGTTCGCGATCTACTTCAACTAATCCAAACTTTGGCCACCAACCATCTCTCCATTCAAAGTTATCAAGTAAACTCCAGTGGAAATAACCTTTTATAACTACTCCCTCGCTCATAGCCCGTTCCATAGCAATAATTGTCTCCTCAACCCACCATCTTCTATATTCATCATGAGAATCTGCTACGCCGTTTTCGGTGATGATAATCGGTTTTTTGTATCTGGACCAAACTCTTAGTAATAGCGGATACACCCCTTCTGGTTCCATATACCAACCTATATCTGACTTAGGCAGTTCAGGGTTCTCCCTCACCAGTAAGCCTTTGTAGTAGTCGGTGTAGTAGTAGTTAAGTCCAATGAAATCCTGGTACTTCCTAGTACGTATTAAGAACCACCAATTCCATAGATATCGCATTATCTTTGTAGCGGTCTCATCAATAAGATTATGGGGTCGCTTGGCTTGAATATTGGCAAGCTGTGCAGCCACTCCAATTCGTATTTTTGGATTTGCCCGTTTTAGTATCTTGTAGGAATGCTTATGGGCAACGATTAAATTCCAATACACCCAAGTGAATTTAAGTGGTTTTTTCTCTGTGGGTGGATGTATACCTACTAAATAACCGAAAGTGGCGTAGACGTTGGGCTCGTTTAAGGTTATGACGTACTTTAAATCGTGGCTATATTCATCAGCAATCTTCTTCACGAAACGATCAAAAAACTTGATATTACTGTGGTGCGTAAAGCCCCCACGATCTGTAAACCAAGTCGGCATTGTCCAGTGCCATACGTTTAACACGGGTTCAATGCCTCGTTTTTTGAGAGCCGCTATATACCGATGATAGTGTTCTATTTCCCCCTCATCCCAGACACCCTCCTCGGGTTCAATGCGAGACCATTCTATTCCGAAACGGAAACTATCTAGATTGAGTTCATTAACTAGATCAAAATCCTGTTCGTAGAGCTCGTAATGCTTTACAGCAACCCCTGATACGTAATTGTTGGGGTCTTCAGCTTGTTTCTTAATCTCGTGCCAGTTTTCTAAATGACCGTAACGATGATGGGCATCTTTGGCTAACTCGCTGGCATGTGCCAGCTCCCACGCTGACCACTGATTAACGTTTCCCCCTTCGACTTGGTGGGCTGCAGTACTGGCTCCCCACATAAAGTCTTTAGGGAATATATTTTTTATTTTAGGGAAATTTTCTTCCATCGCCTTATTGTAACAAAGGCGTTAGCTATTAGCGTAGTGAAGCAAAAACGTTAACAAGATCAGATACCTTATGACGTTCCTGTTTGGCAGTATCACGGTCTCTAACTGTTACGCTGTCATCTTCTAGAGAGTCAAAATCAATGGTTACGCAATATGGAGTACCAATTTCGTCCTGACGTCGATATCGTTTACCAATGTTGCTGTTGTCATCCCACATCACGGCACCAAATTCCTTTTTTAGAAGGCCATAAACTGAACGAGCTTTGCCAACCAACTCCTCTTTGTTTTTTAGTAGCGGGCTAACAGCGATCTTTACCGGGGCTAGGTGCGATGGAAAGGCCAAGAACATACGCTTTTCGCCCCCTACTTCATCTTCGCGGTAAGCTTCACACATTGCCGCAAGAACATGACGGTCAATACCAAACGTAGGCTCCAGAACATGTGGCACAAATGGCTGTCCACCGTCTTTGGGTCGATACTCCATACTCTTGCCAGAGACCTTCTCATGGTTTCGTAGATCAAAGTCTGTACGATACGCAAAACCAGCTATCTCTTTTACACCAATTGGGTAGGCATACTCGAAATCAATAGTGCGCTTACTGTAGTGCGCTCGATCTGGTCCCTCAATCTCGCGTTCGTGCATATTTTCAGGGGCGAAGCCCATTTTATTGGTGAACCAATCCCGCATTAAATTGAGAAGTTTATCGAATTCTTCCTCCCATTTTTCTGGATAAATAAAGTATTCAAACTCCATGATTTCTAGCTCCCGTGAACGAAAGATAAAATCTCTTGGACTTATCTCGTTTCGGAAATTTCGACCCATTTGAGCCAACCCAAATGGCACATCAGGATAGAAACTATCTACTACGTTTTTGAAGTTGACGAACATGCCTTGTGCTGTTTCAGGTCTTAGGTAAACAATGCTGTTCTCGTCTTCAATCGGACCAATATGAGTCTTGAACATTAGGTTAAACATGCCTGGCGAACCTAGATCGTTGCCGTCAGGACTTTTTATAGACTTAGTTTTTAGGGTCTCAGCCATCTGCTCCATGGTCATACCCTCAGGATTAATGCCGTTATCTTCTAATAGGTGGTCTAGTCTATAGCGTTTCTTGGTCTTGGTATCCTCTATTAAAGGGTCTTTGAATGTTGCAACATGACCGCTGGCCTCCCAAACCTTGGGATGCATCAATATGGCAGAATCAATACCGAGTATATCGTCTCGATCTTCTACGAACGTCTTCCACCATAGGTTGGTGATATTTCTCTTCAGAGCCGTACCCAATGGACCATAATCCCAGGTTCCGGCCAGCCCACCGTAGATTTCACTACCCTGATATATAAACCCTCGTCTCTTGGCGAGACTGGTAATGTCTTCTAGTGATACTTTCTGCATAACTAACGGCGATTATAGCTGATAAGCGATTGAGCGTACAGCTTAGCCATTAGTAACTATGGTAATAAATCTCATCGATACTATCTGGCCCGGTAATAACTTCAGACGAAACGACCCAAACTTTATGTCTAGCTAGAAAGTCGATTTCAGCTTGAGTTAGTGCCTGCCCTGGCGCTGTTACTCTTTCAGGTTCTACGTCTGTAGGAACAACAGATAATTCAGCCGATAGAACTTCAGCAGAAGGCTCCGATAGCCGAAGTATATCTACAAAAGTCATAATTGCAATATAATACCATAAATTATGTATATCGTCAATCTATAATTGGTTTGACTTATAGATCTCAGCTGCTAGAATTCGAATTGAAGCTATATTAAGATATATTTATGCCCCACGAACAAGCCTCAACCTTAAAAACAGTAGCAGCCAGAACAGCGATGGCAGTCCTAACAATCGGCGGAGTGGAGCTAGGTACAATTGATGCTGCCGGAGCCTGTCCAGTACCTGAAGCCGCATTTAACTGTACTACTAGCGATACTGGAACTCTTGATCTATATACGACAGGCTTACATCGTCACCAATCTGAAGAGGTTGAAGTACAGAAGACATTTGACGGAAAAACGTTGTGGCAAGGCACCGTAAGGGGTGATGGAGAGCATGTATTTGATGATGTACACTTGCCCGCTGGAGATTTAATCGTTCGATCTTCTAACGACCCTAACCCTAGAGACGAC
>CAJCIR010000054.1 GCA_903970425.1 Chlamydiota bacterium
AGACTAGTTTTGGAGACATTAAGATTCAGCCAATGACCAAGGGGCCAAGAGCTATACAATAGGCCTGCAGTTAAGCTAAGAAATGTGAGTAACTTAAAATGAACTCTAATAGATAATTTCACTGAATAGATTGTACGCTAATGTTTATATTGGTGTTAAACCAAAGCATAGAAGATCATTTGTTATAATCGAGAGACTAATGAAAAAAAATGTCTTTATTTTTCACGGCACTGAAGGTTCTCCAGACGAAAATTGGTTTCCTTGGCTCAAGCAAGAGCTTAGTAAAAGAGATTATGAGGTAATTATCCCAAAATTCCCATCTCCGCCAATTGTCCCTGCAAAGATTGATGAGTGGTTCAGTGTGCTCAGAGAATATGAGGATCGAATAAGTGAAAACACTGTGCTGATCGGTCATAGTTTGGGCGGAGTGTTTACGCTACGTGTTTTAGAGAAATTAAAATCTCCTATAAAGGCAGCACTTTTTGTCGGGACGCCGATTGGGGTTAAGCCGATTATTAGCTACGACAGAGAGAATAGTTTTAGTGGCTTTGCATTTGATTGGAAAACCATTAGGTCTAATTCTAAAGACTTCGTTGTCTATCAATCTGATAATGATCCTTACGTTGGGCTTGAGGACGGAGAACAGTTAGCAGAGAATCTTCGGGTAGCGCTGTCTTATGTACCGAACGCTGGCCATTTCAATAAAAAAGCTGGCTACTTAAAGTTCGATCAACTCCGCGACAAAGTACTCGAACTTCTCGAGAAGTAAATTTTAAAAAGCATTCTTTGGTATCATATAGAGATATATGAAACTCTTACTCACGTCATCTGGCATAACGAAGAAGTCTATTGCCGAAGCTCTAATTGAATTAACAAACAAACTACCCGGGCAAACAAAACTAGCATTTATTCCTACAGCCGCAAATCCTGAGACTGAAAATAAAGATTGGGTAATCAACCAGTATTTGAATCTATGGAGATATGGCTATAACTGGATCGATATCGTTGATCCGTCGGCAGCCGAGGTCGATTGGAAACCCAGACTCGAGAAAGTTGACATTATATATCTAAGTGGAGGGAACACCTTTTACCTGTTAGATCAGTGTCGTAAAACTGGCTTTGATAAGTGGTTGAATGAGAATATAAAAAACAAAGTTTATGTTGGCGGTAGTGCTAGTAGCATCATAGCCACGCCTACTATTGAAGTAGCTGGTTTGCCACCGGGAGATGAAAACCTCCCTGGATTAACTGATCTAGCAGCTTTTAATTGGGTAAATTTTGAAATCGAACCTCACTGCGATAAAGACCGATTCGAAAGAGTAAAAAAGTATGCAAAGTTAAAACCATACCCGGTTTATGCAATAGACGATCAGACTGCTATAAAAGTGATCGATGATAAAGTTGATGTCGTAAGCGAAGGGTCTTGGGAGATATTTAATAGTTGAGTGTTAGTATCCAGAAGCTGAGTTATCACTGGATGGAGTAGAGTTATCTACCGAACTATGAGTGGCAGAACTGGTTTGTGATGTTGACTCCGGTCTAGCAATAGTAAAATTACTTACACCATTACCGGTAACCTGTCCAGAACTATCCGCCACAAAGGTGTACAGAGGCAATCCATTGTAGGTATATTGTAGCTCGCCGTTATCTGTCCTTTTAATAGTACCGACACTTGTGGGTAAACCGGTTGTTGCTCCTGTATCCTGATAGGCTGGCCAGCTAGCGAGAAGTGAACCAGTTACGTTGGTAACCCCAGTAGTGTCGCCGTCGTAAGTGTATAGGGCATCCCCGTTTGGCTCAGCTAGATAATAACCAAGGGCCGAACTAGTCTTTGTTATCAATACTGAATTATTGACCTCTAAGTTGCTATTGGTATTGCTACTGCTAGTTTGCTTAGAAGTTATTGTCTTGGCTGGTGACTTATGAAAGATTCCATAACCTCCGATTAATATTATTAGTATGGCAACTATTCCGACTAACCATGTTGTGCTTCTTTTCATCAAGCGTTCCCTTCTATTTAACTAGACTTACGGTTGATTGATTTTCTTTTATTAATTATATATGATTGCACATCATGTTTTGTCGTAAGCTAGTTGCGCTCGTGCTTGCAAACAACTAAAGTTGATGAAATAATCTGCCGTGAAATATACTATGAAAAAACTTACTATTAATAAGCCCGTAATCAGGCCAAAGCTCACAGAGCCTTCCACGACTTTGTTAAAAATTAATAGCTTAAGCCCCGAAATACGATTTAAAGCGGATTTAGAAAGACGCGCCCGTGAAGAGGATAACGATTATCTCAGTGGATTTAACTCATATAATGCGACAAGTTTCAGTCTCTCAGAGGCTGTACAGCTAGGAGAGTTTACCCGGACCGTATTTTATAATGACGGCGGATTAACAGGGATTAACATTTTCCCGGCTCCTGACGAAATGGTTTTTGATTTTGACCTCGTACTACGAGATGTACAAGTCGATATGATAGATTTAACTTCTGATTTATCTCTTCCTGGCTTTGAATCGGGAGAGTTCTCAGGCCCTACGGAAGCGGTATTTGATCGTAGACTAATTATTCCAAGACCTTTGGGCAATATTTCACTATATATGTCTTCTCAGGCTTAATAAGAGGCTATAAATTCGTATTCAGTCTGATCAGATGGTATTATGTATGCTATCTAGACAATCTAAGTCTAATCTTTAGATAAATGAGAAGGTATATGGCACAAAGCAATCAAGAATTATTATCAGAACAGAACCCTCCATTGTATGGGGCTATTACTTCTGAAGTTATAATACCTAGAGAAGAGAGAGCACTAGAGGGTCTTATCGTTTCTTTTGAGGGCCAAACGGCATTAAGCACAGAAGTAGAGGTTTCAGCTGTGGTAGCCGCTGATGGACGAACTGCACTGAGTACTGAGGCACAAATATTCCGTGTACCTACGGGTGAACATTTCAGTGGCGATATGGCTTGGTGAGCTTAATGAGTAACTTATAATCAGCGAACTTAAAACCATTGAATAATAGCCCAATATATGTTATTATATTTATCTGATGCAGTATCCGTTTCACTATGCTGATTTAGTGTCTTCAGACATTAAATTGTCGCCTCCTCCTCTGGTTATGCATGGGCTAGGTAGAGTGGGTCAGCCGACGCAGTTTTTTGATAATCTTGGTATAGAGCGATTGGCCGTACCAGAACTTTTACCTTACGGATTGAGAACGGAGGAATCTATTGCACCAGGTGGTCGATTGGGATCACCACGTGCGCATGATCTCTTAGCCCTTACAGATATAGGCGAAGATTATTCTGTCTTTGAAGTTCCAGAAGATCTGTTTACTATTAGTGCTATATCGCTTGGTACAGGTAATAGACACACCGAGGATCTAGAGCCGCTCTATGAAAATGTAGGGAAAGTCGTAGGATTAAACGCCAGGGAATTTACAATGCGTAATATAGGTATGTCTAGCTTAGCCTTTTTGAGAGATAGAGGGCAAGTTGTGTTTATCCCTCCATTTCATTTCCAACGCGGGAAAATTAATGAGGGCCGAATTAAGCAAAATTTATCGCATTCTATTAACACAAGCTTGTATCCAGTATTCCATGAGGATAGAATTAATGCATTAATTCAGCGAACTTTTGAAGGATTTGATGATGGCCGTAGATCAACCGAATAAAATGACGCAACCTATCAATACAGAAATAGTTCGCCAAATGCACCTGGATGATATCGCTCAGAGTGTGGGATATTTTGTGGAGCATCCATATAGACAGTTGGGCGATACTGATTCTGGTCACGGCGTTTTATTTGGTACATTGCCACCATACGGAGAAGTAGGAATTAAGCCGTTTCTCACAATCGGGCAAGCCGAACATGAGAAAAAAATTCTTGAGCACGTAATGGAACAAGGCTTTGACGCCATAGAACCATTGGATATCGCTGCACAAGGCGTATATGTATACCTTATATCTGAATACAGACCAAAACTTAGACATTTGGGCCAAGTAAATTGGAATGAAAACGTTGCATCTAGACGACTAAAAAGAGTGATTACCCCCACTGTGAATTTTGCAGCCGAACTAGCGGGTGATCTTCATTCTAGAGGGATCACACACGGAGATATGCAAGCTAAGAACGTACTCTTAGCAACAGATGGGACTCCTGTTCTAGGAGACCTAGAAAATGGTCAGATGCACCTTAGTGGGACAGAGTTAGCAAGAAAGGGCGATAGAGATATGACCCGTTTTGGTTGGTCAGTACTTAGTCGTGGTCTTTTGGCTGATCGCTCAATGAGGTACAGACTTAGCTATCTAGGAGATGAATTAGTTGATCCGGCACTAGATGCAGAGGGTTTGTCAGTTGACTATGATAGACGCAAAGCGGTTTTGGAAAATATTGAAGACGCATTAATAACTGATTTTCAACGAAAAAATCCTGGCACTCGCACTGGTCGGAAGAAAGCAGCATAATATTCTGGTCAAATTAAGGGCGCAGAGGTTAGAATAGCTGTTGAGCAGTTATACGCCGTTGTAGCTCAGTGGTAGAGCACTTCCATGGTAAGGAAGGGGTCTCGGGTTCAAATCCCGACAACGGCTCCATGTGCGATAAATCATTACTATATCGTGAGAAAGTTCACAGCCACGATTAGGAATAGACCTTTAAATGATATGTATGCTTGGGAGACAAAAGTCCACCAAAGTGAAGGGACGTCAAGCATGTTAAACCCCGTAGTACACGGGGTTTTCAAGCATTAAACTTGAATCTGTTTACTTCACTGTCTCTATCTGTTAAAATTACAATGATATGGCGAAAAAAGGCGATAAGCGAAAAATTATCGGGATGGTCAGTGAAGAGTCCGGCGAGCGGATTTATTACACTACTAAGAATACGATGAATACCCCAGATAAATTAGTACTCAGGAAGTATAGTCCTAAGTTGCGAAAACACGTACTCTTTACAGAGACAAAGAAGAGTTTAGGTCGTAACGAAGTTAAAGAACGAAAACACTAAGCCTTTTCTTAGCTTAACTTCTTTAACATCGCTAGATCTAGAACCGTATTAATAAATTCACTGTGGCTCCAGACTAGGGGAGCGACTGATAACGGGCTGCCGTCAGTGGGATTAATTTGCTCAGACAGTACTCCACTAGGCAGAGCATGCTCCATGGTCCAATCAACTAGCCTATAGGCTTCTTCTACCTTCTCGGTACGGAGATAATATTGAGCTAGCCATAGGGTTGTCACAAACCAAGGATTACCGACGTATGGGGGATCAGACTCGAAGTAGTGATCATGTTCATAGCGAGTACTGCCGCCAATAGGAGATTTGTTTAGGAGGATTGACTCAATCGCAGTTGCTGTTTTAGTTATTTGCTCATCATGAACAGACCTAAGATCGTACATTATCAATCCATACAGGCTAGATACGTCAATCACGCTGTCGAATAATAGTGAGCCATCCTCTTGTAACAAAAATCCTTTACGGAAGTATTGCTGATCTGGATTGAAGAATGCCTTGGAACTTGTTGATATTGCCGCCGCTGTGTCACGCCATCGTACAGAGTCATCTGGAAATTCAAACATATCAGCGAAGTCCGATGCTACCAGTAACGCCTGATACACCGTGGCTGTTGTATAGGTGCTTGTTAGAAACTTCTCTTCCCAAAGATCGTAACTGGCATGGGGCAGCTTTGTCTGTTCATCAATGAATGAAGACATAAAATTAGCAGCAGGTTGGATAAAAGTTGTATAAAGGCTGCTAACAAAGTCTAAGTCCTTTGTGTGGCTATAATATTCGCCCAACATGTAGACTACACTGGCAGTTTCATCTTCTTGAATAGCTAATTCTTTGCGTCGATTGTGTATCAAGGGGTGCCAAGTACTACCAATTGCACGGTCGGGCTGGTATTTGTGCATCAAATAGCCGTCTTCGGTTAATATGTCACGGCAGAACTCGAAAAAGCGCTTAGGCTCTTCATGAAACCCAAGTCGGATTAGTGGCCAGATGGCATAGGCACCATCTCTTGGCCAAACGTAGCTGTAATAATCACGACCATAGTTATAAATAGAGGAGTCACAACTAGCAATAATACCGCCACGCCTATCAGTGTGAGCCTTTATGATCATTAATGATTTTTTTGTTAAATCGAGGTACTTTTCATCTATATCCGCGAGTGAAGGTGCTGCTGTACCGAGCCATTCTTGCCAATAGTCTCTAGTTACCTTTAACCGGTGATCTAATCCCTTATCAATATAGATATCGTGAATCTTCTGGGCATTATATTGAGAGTCTGAAGCAATGATCCAGTAATCTATTTGAGAACTAGCTCCAGCTGCCAGAGAGCAGGGGAATCTTATTACTGAATCAACACCACCGTGTTCAACAGGACTTCCGGATAATTCACCGTCCTCGGCATCCTTAAAAGTTCCTTCTTTACCTTCAATTCCATAGTTACCGATTGCATACTGATCATAAACCGAGCCCTCATTACTCTGCCCATAAATTAATAGGGAACATCTTCCCTTGTAGTCCAAGATATAGTTATCATCCGGCACAAATAGTGCTGTGTCTGCTCGGCCACCACTCGATATTTGGAAGACTTGATGCATAAATAGACGGACGTTCTTATAACCATCAGTGTGATTGATAATAGTTACCCGACGCCCAAAGCTGTTGTATTCACTGTCTACAAAGTCGTTGAAGACTAACTCCAGGCCAAATCGATCACTACGCATATGAATGTCACTTACCAACGCTTCAGTCTCGAAGTTAACATCTATTCGCCAACTGCCATCGTCTATCCAGCTAAATACGCCGTCAACCCAGACACCAATCTTGTGCATTATGCTTCGAGAAGTAGTCAGATTATCCAGACCTACGTAAGGATAATAGAAGTCGTGAACTAGGCCTTGTTCGTTTAGGCCTACAGTCAGACCCCCATTGCCTAACATTACCGGCCTACCCACCTTAAACCTCCATACCTTTTTCAATAATTCTTGATCTTATATCATGATACACGTTCATGTAGGCAATGAAAGCTTCATAAGGATTATCATAGGGACTAAAGTAAGCATGTATATCGCCGTCGTTGAACCATTTAGTACACATGTAGTAAAAATGATCAGATGTTTGAAGTCGACGCCAGTCATCTATGAGTTGTAGATCGTTAGAAGCAAGTATCTGATCCTCCATCTCATATATGCCACCAATCGCTTCTTGCTGCAGACGGTTGCCTAGCCAGGCCGATAGATCACGCTCCGTATCGGCCCAGGTAATAGTATTAGGTACGTCGACTCGATCTACTGGTTCAAAGTTATCAATAACCTCACTTACGGTCATGAAAGTATTCCCTTTGGTTTTGAGCCACTCGCCTGGAAGACTGTCCAGGAACTCAAAGATCCCTTTATCCTCCCATTGGTGCTCACCAAAGGTCTCATAGTCCATAAACAGATTAAAGTTGGTGGCATCGCCTGAGGAATTTAGCCAATGAGTAAACTTATCTGCTGTTAATGGCCATTCACTCCACTCTCGGTCGCCAAAACGGAAAGCAATATCATCGCTAATACGGTAATTCTTTAACAAAAGTCGAATATTTTCGGTATATGTCGGTTGATAGACAAAGTTGGGGCTTCGCCAGCCTAAAACCGGATCCCAACCCTCCGCCAGTATCCCTTTATATCCGGCTTGATCGGCCCAGTACGCTAAGTCGTTGTTGTAGGCCAGTTCGGTGTGTCTAAAGACATTAGGTGTTTGACCAAATAGTTCTTCTATCTTTCGTTGATGAATCCCGACTTGAGCTTCAAACTCTTTTCTCGAGTAAAAGAAGGCTAGTGTGTGGTGATATGTTTCAGCAAGAATTTCAACTCTACCAGTAGCCACAAGTTTCTTGAATGATTCTAGGGTCTCTGGAGCCCACTGTTCTAGCTGTTCTAGGACTGTTCCGGTAATAGATAGGCTTAATTTGAACTCCGGGTGTTTTTTCATAAGTTTGATTAGGCGTTTGTTGGTCGGTATATATGACTTTTCAGCTACTTTTTTGATAATGAATTCATTATTGGTAAGTAGCTCAGGTGTTTGTTCGTTAAAGTAGTCGTGCCTAACTCCTGTATCAAAAATGCTATAGTGTCTGATACGAAATGGTTGATGAACATGTAGGTATAAAACTATTGCTTTGCTCATACCCCTTGACCCACCAGATGATCTTCGTAGATAGACATGACTTTTTTGGCGGCTGGTCGCCAGGTTAGCTTTTGATATTCACTGTAGGCGTTGTCGCGGAGCTCATCACGCAATGCATCATTTTGTACTACCCCGGCTATTTGATCGACCATCTTTTTGATATCCCAAAAATCGACCTTAAGAGAGTTGTTGAGCACTTCAGCAATTCCAGATTGTTTGCTAATGAGGACTGGTGATCCATAGCCAACTGCTTCAAGTGGAACTATGCCGAAAGGTTCAGAAACAGATGGCATTATGAATAGGTCAGAGGTTCTAAAGGAGTCTCTCCACTGTTTTCCACGCAAGAATCCCGTAAATATAACGTTTTTTGCAATACCGAGCTGGGCAGCTAACTCAATTAGCTCAAAATATTGGTCACCAGATCCAACTATTAGAAATATTGTCTTAGGAACGCGCTCAATAACTTCCTTGGCGGCTCTGAGAAGATTAGATAATCCTTTTTGAATAGTTAGTCGACTAACGCTTACAACTACTCGATAGCCACGAGCTCGCATGGCCGTAAGATAGGCGTAGGAATTTTGCTCGTCGCCGATACTTATATTCTTAGATTCGATGCTGTTGTGAACAACTTCAATTTTGTTTGCTGGGATGCCGTATTCCCGGATTATAGCGTCCTTGGTGAATTGACTTACCGCTATTACATGATCCGATAGCATTAGACTTGTTTCTTCGATTTCCCGCACTAATGGGTTGCCAAAATTACCACCGGAACGATCTCTTTCTATGGAATGAACATGCAGCACTATAGGCAAACCAGATACTTCTTTAACCCGTAGTGCAGCACGAAAAGTTAGCCAGTCATGAGCATGGACAATATCAAATGCCTCAGATGTGACTAGCTCTACAACAGCCTTCTCATAGATCACTTGTTGAGCCTCTCCGCTAAGTCCGTCCATGAGAGGACGACTTTTGTCGTAGACATAGCTATCATATACACCCAATAACTGGGCTCGTAGTCGTCCTATACCTTGAGGTATAGCCGGCCTCACATTCATAAAGTTGATATTGTGCTCGGCCTCATATGGTAGGACGAATTCGATATCCACACCGTGTTTGCTAAGTTCGTGACACAACTGATAACAGGCGACACCTAAACCACCACTGTTATGTGGCGGCAACTCCCAACCTAGCATCAATACTTTCATGGATAGCTTACGACTCTATGCTTATTTTTTATAAACTAATTCAATTATAGGTAATAAAGTAAGCTAAACACAACCGTTTTTATAGATGTATGTGATTTTATTCTACTAATACTATATATTTTATAGTTTTTCTTCTCAAGAATAGTTGCCGAAATGACGGACGTCTTGTCGCATGTTTTCAAAGGTGTGGTGAATTTCCTGTGCGTGTCCGTAGCTCATAAGTGATTGTCCCTGATGTTCTACCTGATGCATTTGATTCTGAACAACCTTAATGCGATTTTCAATGTCCCGGGGATTCTTTCCCAGTTCTATATCAGTAGTTAGCTGGTGCATCTCGTTATGAAGTAGAGTTGCTGTAGGGTTAGTATGTCCTACCAGATCATTCATCCTAAACTGCATATTTTTCGTTTGATCATATATCTGTTGATATTGTGGAGGAATTGCCATATTTGGTCCTTATTTATTTATTTGTTTTTATAGCTAATGCTATTTAATCAATATTATTAGCCAATAATTAAGCATATGCAACACTAAACAGATATTCATTAGCTTACTGTTGCCAGACTCGAGCGTAATAAACGTTCATTGTCGAAGGGACTACCGAAGGTCCACCATAAGCACCTCCTGAATTTTCCATAATTAGAAACTCTGGCGCGGTAGCATAACCCTGGATTGCGGTCGAACCATAGGTAGTGGACCATATTTCAGCACCGTCGTAGTAGCCGGTTATGCCTGAGGTTGTCCATAAGATGCCAAAAGTATGGATACCGCTTTGTACATTGGTGGCTGTTCCATCAGTACCGCCGCTTTCGTTGTCATCGCAGTCAGCCGATGCGGGGCCATATTGGAGATGGATCGAGTCATAGCCGCCAAGTCCCTCCAAGACATCGATTTCGCCAGTTGATGGCCAGCACCCCTCTCCGGCAAGCCACAGGGCTGGCCAATTCGCTGTCTCCGCATTGGTCGAACTTGCTGGCGGTAGATAGGCTTTAAATTCTACATAAACGTTGCCGTTATCCGGAGTGACCTGGAAACCAGTATGTCCGGACACACCGTCATCAGGATCAGTATTAACGAAACCACATGTGTTACCACTGGTTAGTTTTAGATTTAAGGTGCCACCTGATACGGAAACATTCGAAGATTGGGTACTCGTACAGTTCGGATTTTGTGAAGCCCCGTTGCTATACCAATACGGTGTCCACAACTTTGTGTTAAGAGTATTGTTATCATTAGCAAAGGTATCGTTAAATATTGGGTTACCCCAACCAGTGGCCGCTGTCGTAGTACTGCCTACACATGGTGCCACAATACCACTTAAGCTACATCCACCTTGGTTGCCTCCGCCACCTCCCGACGAAGAGGCAGTTCCAAATTGAACGGCCTGGCCACTCTCATTACTCCCTCCATCTACAAGGGTTGCAGTACCAGTCCGTTGACCATTAGCTGCATAAGCAGAGACATATGTACTTTGGGCATGAGAATTTTCTAATAAACGAACTCCTACCAACGAGACAGCAATAACAACTATTAACGATGAAATGGTAGATAGTTGATTACGAACTACAGATTTCTTTACGAATTTCATTACTTCTTATGTAAAGCTTAGCTTAAGTATTTAGAGACATCAAGTATCTGTATATCAGGTGTTTTTTGAAAACCTACTATTATCAATCTATTGGCAGGGGAGACAGGGATCGAACCTGCGACCTTCGGTTTTGGAGACCGACGCTACTACCAGCTGAGCTACTCCCCTATGCTTATTAGGCCCATTGCAAAATAATAGTCTAGTGTTAGACGAATGTCACCTGTATCTGTCGTTTCCACCTTGGAAAATTTACGCAATCTGTTATACAATGCATACACATTATGAGTAGGATCGTGCCCACCAAACCTCTGTTAGTTTTATTGTATGGGTACCCAGGTGCTGGAAAAACGTTTTTTGCAAGACAACTTAGTGAATCCTTAGGCGCTGCTCACGTTCAAAGTGACAGAATCAGAACCGAACTATTTGAGAGACCACGATTTGATCAAAGAGAAAACACAGTGGTGTCTAATTTAGTCGATTATATGGCAGAAGAGTTTTTGAACGCTGGTGTGAGCGTAATTTATGACGTTAGTGCAGCACGCACGGGTAAGCGCCGAGCTTTGCGCGATCTAGCTCGTAAACTCCACGCTCAACCACTTCTTGTATGGTTACAGATCGACGCTGATAGTTCATTTGATAGGTCTATTAAACGAGATCGCAGACATAGTGACGACAAGTATGCCATTCCCATGGACAGAACGACTTTTGATGCTGTAATTGGCCAAATGCAAAATCCAACTCGTGATGAAGACTATATAGTTATTAGCGGCAAACATACTTTTGCTACCCAACAGAGTGCTGTTGTTAAAAGACTGCACGAACTGGGACTGATTAGGTCTGATGAGGTTCAAGCAAATACTGTTAAACCAGAACTTGTGAACCTAGTTCCAAAGTCGGTGGGCGGTCGTGTTGACATGACCCGCCGCAATATAATGAT
>CAJCIR010000055.1 GCA_903970425.1 Chlamydiota bacterium
CTCTGCCTTTTGTTTACTGTCACCAGTGACCAATAAGATATTTCTTAGTCCAGACTCCCTTAGTCTCTTAAGTGTTCGTTTTGTTTCGGGTCGGATCTTGTCTTCAAAACTAATCATTCCGGCGAGCTTCTTATTAATAGCTACATAAGTAGTGGTGTCCTTAGGCGATTTGTCAAAACTTCCAGGCAACTCTACCCCTTGCTCTTCCATAAGGCTTAAGCGACCCACTAAAACTGTCTTGCCACTAAGATTAGCTGATAGGCCCATACCAGAATATTCCGTTATTTTCTTTGCTTTGGATGGCTTTATCTTTTTGCTCTCGGCTTCTTTGACGATAGCTTGAGCAAGGATATGGTTGGAGTTTTGTTCGACTGATGCGGCTGCAGAGAGTACGTCCTTACTTTTAAAATTACCAAAAGCTGTTACGGCCTTAACGACTGCCTTACCGTCGGTCAGGGTACCAGTTTTATCGAAAGCTATAGTTCTTGCTTCGGCTAGTTTTTCTAATGCCGCACCGGTCTTTATAATTATTCCTTGTTTGGCAGCTTTGCTCATTCCCGATATCACGGCTATAGGTGCCGCTAGAATTAGCGGGCAGGGTGTGGCAACAACTAAGACCTCGACAAATCGAATAGGATGGCCACTAACTACCCATGAGGATATAGCGATACCAAAAGATATAAGTGTAAAGGGAATACTATAACGATCAGCTAGCCGCACAAAAGGCGACTGGCTATTACTAGCACTTTTAACTAGCTTTATAATTTGTTCGTATTGGCTATCTGCTGCAGGTCTAAGAGCACGAGCCGTTACAACACCTTCCAGATTTATAGAACCACTAAGCAGTTCACTACCAACTCGTTTTTCTTGAGTTATGCTCTCGCCCGTTAGGCTCGATTCATCAAAGCTTGAAACTCCTTCAACAATGCTGGCATCTACTGGCACTACTTCTCCTGGTCGAATAATAATCTTATTACCTGTTTGAACTTCGGATACTTTAACGTCCACAACTTTTTGATTACGAAGTACGTGGGCAATCTGCGGCGCACTAGATAGCAAGGCGTCAAGTTCGGTTTTAGCTCGTCCTTCGGCATAGTCTTCCAGCGATTCTCCGCCAGTTAGCATCAATACGATAACGATTGCCGCCCAATACTGTTTAACTATGACAGAGCTAATAATCGCCGTTGCTGCAAGGATGTCGATACCGTAAGTACCATCTCTTAAATCTTGGAGCATACCCCATAGCAAAGGAAGCGCCTCGCCAATCGTCACAACACCAAGTACCCAATCAGCAATATGGTGATGGCCAGTGAAATATATAATAAGACTCGCCAAAAGAGTCAATAAAGCTATGCCGAATAATTTGTAATCACGGAAAAAGCGCCAAAGTTTTTTCATTAGTTCCTTACTAGACCAAACGGTGCGATCGCGCACTGTAAAAAGTCAGAATTATTGTATCCCAATCTGATAACTATTATATCTTAGATATCCCCAGTCTGCCAGAGATTGCGGACGATAGTTGCTATACTGTTTTTAATGGCAGTTTCTCATGACAGCGAAACCCCGGCTCATGGCCAACAGGTTTTTACCGTATGCGGGTTTATTCATCATGAATTTGACGGTGTCCAGAAACTATTTTTGGCTAAGCGAGCAAAAACCAAAAAGTTTTTTCCCGATACTTATGAATTACCCGGAGGTCATGTCGATCTCGGAGAAGAAATGATTGACGGCCTAAAGCGCGAGGTTCTCGAAGAACTTAAAGTAGAGATCAATGTTGGGGATCCATTCTACGTCTTTACTTATAGGAATGATGTAAAAGGTTCACACTCGATCGAAGTGGTGTACTTTGCTCAGTTCACCAGCCCACTGCAATCAATACAACTTGATCCTGAAGATCACTCTGACTCAAAGTGGGTTAGCGAAGACGAATTAGATTCGTTTTTTACGTCTGAAGCAAAGGATCAAAGCGATGAGGAAGTTCAAGCCATAAAGAAGGGCTTTAGGTTGCTAAAAGGTGAGCAATTAAATTATGGCTAAATGGGATGACGACCAAGACGCGGATAAGATCTGGGGCCGTGATATTTCTAATCGTGCGCAAAAAGAACAGCTAGCCACTAAAGTTGCTAAGCGACTAAAAAAGGGCGATGTAGTTGGTGTTGGGAGTGGTTCAACAAGTTTCTTAGTTCTAAGAGCCCTGGCCTCGCGCCGAGATCAAGAAGAATTGGACTTTAGAGCTATAACTACTTCGATTGAGATGGAACTTATATGTGCCGCCCTTGGCATTACTACAACAACGCTACAGGCTGAAGTCCCCGACTGGTCTTTTGATGGTGCTGATGAGGTTGATGACGAGGAAAATTTAATCAAAGGACGTGGTGGTGCTCTGCTTCGAGAAAAGCTGGTTATTAAGGCCTGCACGGAAAGCTATATTGTTATCGATCCGTCTAAGAGAGTCTCTCGACTTGGCAGTAAGTTTCCTGTGCCTATTGAAACTATTCCTGACGCAATCCACATCGTATACCAAGAGCTCAGCAAAATGTCGGTTGTAGAGAGTATGGTTTTACGCCAAGCAGTTGCCAAGGACGGGCCGGTAATTACCGAGAATGGAAACGTAATCTTTGATGTTAAATTCAGCAAAATCGACAAAGACATGGAGAGCAAACTCAAAGCCATTGTCGGAGTTGTTGAAACAGGACTGTTTATTGGCTATAAGCCGACTATTGTTAGCGAATAAAGTTGAATAGATGTCTCAAGCAAAATTTTACAACAAGCTGCTTACGCTGTGAGCTTTATGTCTGTGATCTTTTCGACTTGTCAGCCCTCTATCAAGTGACTTAAAATGCATACAAACTTAAATAATTCCTAAAAATTATGAAAGAAAAGAGGTTTGGCATTTTACCTACTATTTATCCCAACCAACTTAGAGAAAAATGCGCAGTGTTTGGACTATATGGGGAGGAGCTAGAGGGAGCACGTACCACTTATTATGGTTTATGGGCCCTACAACACCGCGGCCAAGAAAGTTCTGGTATCGTTAGTTCGGATGGGAAAAAACTACATGGTTATACCGGAACAGGCCTTGTTGCGAACGTTTATCACGAAAAAGATTTGGACAAATTGCCCGGGCACATATCGATAGGGCACAATCGCTACTCAACTTCTGGTGGCCGAGACAGCAGATATAACCAGCCTTTTTTCGATACTAAGCTCAAATTTGCTTTTGCCCACAACGGCAACTTACCAGACACTACTAAATTGAAGAGATTTCTCCAGACCCGTAAAATTTCGGTAAAAGGACTGAATGATTCGGGGATGATGTTTGAGGCAATTGGTTATTATTTGCGGCACGGCCTAGATCTACCCATGGCTATTGAAAAAGCCTACCCGTTATTTACGGGAGTCTTTTCCGCAGTAGCGATGAATACCAAGACTCTAGTAGCTTTTCGGGACGAATGTGGTATTCGGCCATTATCAATCGGATCGCTAGAGAATGGATATGTTATCGCTTCTGAAACCGCTGCGCTTGATACTGTCGGCGCAACATACTTAAGAGATGTTCTGCCTGGAGAAATGGTGACGGTAGATCGTAATGGCCTTAACTCAAAGCAGATTGTAGAAGGCCGACAGAAACTAGATATCTTTGAATTTGTCTATTTTGCTCGTCCCGACAGCATCATGCTAGGTAAGACCGTTGGTACGGTTCGTAAGAACTTTGGACGCGAGATGGCCAAAGAATTCGCTATAGAAGCAGACATAGTAGTGCCAGTTCCGGATTCCGGGATCCCTGCAGCCATAGGTTACTCGCAAGCTTCAGGCATAAAAGAAGAGATGGGGTTAATTAAAAATCGATATATACACAGAACTTTCATAAGACCCACTGCACAATTACGCGAGCGTGACCTAAAAATGAAACTCAATCCACTGGGTGAAGTAGTTCGTGGCAAGCGAGTTATTTTGGTTGATGACTCAATCGTCCGTGGTAGTACAATGCGCCAAGTAGTAGGAATGCTATATGAAGCAGGAGCAAAGGAAGTGCACGTCGCTATTACCTCTCCACCAGTTAAGTTTCCAGATTTTTACGGCATTAATACGCCAAGACCTGAAGAATTAATATCTACACGCATGACCAATGAGCTGCTTAGAAAATATACCGGAGCAACATCATTAAACTTTCTATCTTACGATGGAATGATTCGTGCAACCGGTCTGCCGGCTGAACTATTTTCTACTTCTTGTTTCAACGGCGTATATCCAATTTCAATTGGTAACCGAATTAAGGACGTACCGACTATGCAACTCCGCAATTCTAACCCAACTAAACAACTCAGCAAAGCAACAGGACCCGCCACAACCGCGGGTCCTAAAATTGCCATCCTAGCTTCAGGTGAGGGAACGACTGCTGAGGCGTTTATACTCGCTAAGATTAAAGGCAAGGTACCTGGCCAAGTTGGTTTAGTAATTTGCAATCGGGAAAACGCTGGAATATTCAAACGCATTGCTCGTCTAAATAAAAAATTTGGTCTAAACATTGAATGCGAGCTTATTAATAGCAGAACGCATCCCGCGAAGGATACAGAAAAACTAGAACCAGGCGCTCAAACTGCTGCTGAGGAAACCGCAATAACAAAAATTTTGGAGAAGGGTAAATTTGATCTCATTATTCTAATGGGATATATGAAACGAGTTGGCCCGAAACTAGTTAAAAATTATGGATGGCATTCTGATCAGGGTAGTGTCTACGATACTCGCATGGTTAATACGCATCCCGGCCTATTACCCGAGACCAAAGGTCTATATGGCAGACTTGTACAAGAACATGTCTTATTGAAGCGACTTCCGTATGGTGGCCAGACTCTACATGTAGTAGCCGAAGATTATGACATGGGACCAACGATTGCGGAGCACCGAGTTAATGTTAAATCAACTGATACACCTGACAGCCTATTTAAGCGAGTAAAGACCATCGAGAAACGATACTTACCAAGTGACGTTGCTGATTTTATAGTTGCTCGCCAACGTTACCAAGGCAAAATTAATCAAGGCTCTTAAATAAACGTGACTAAAAAAGTTTTAGTGGTCGGTGGTGGCGGCCGCGAGAATGCTTTGGGTTATGGGATCAACGCCTCTGCGTCCGTAGATAGAATTTATTTTGTTCCCGGCAACGGCGGTACGGCCATGCTGAGCAAGGGCAGTAATATCGAATTAGAACAAGATAACATAAGCTCCTTTTGCCTGGAAAATAAAATTGACTTAGTTGTAATCGGACCCGATGCACCGGTTGTTGCTGGCCTAGCCGACAAATTAAGAGCGAGAAATATTACAGTTTTTGGACCTAGCAAGGTTGCTGCTCAACTAGAGGGCAGTAAAGCTTTTGCCACGGAGTTTATGCAAGCTAAAAATATACCGTTGCCGCTTTCAAGAATTGTCAAATCGACCAAAACTGCTCTAAACACTATTGAATCTTTAGGAGGCTACGCCAACATAGTTATTAAGGCTGATGGTTTAGCTGGTGGTAAAGGCGTATTTCTACCCGATAACGAAGCAGAAGCTAAACACGCTGTATCGGACATATTTGCTGGCAAAGTCGATGGCGTGGGCGATAAGTTGGTCATACAGCAACGCTATCACGGTCCAGAAGTTTCAGTCTTTGTTCTAAGTGATGGAGAAAACTACAGGATTATTCCCATTGCTTCTCAAGATCATAAACGCATATTGGCGGGTGATAAGGGACCAATGACCGGAGGAATGGGAGTCTATGCTCCATTGCCAAAATGGATGCTCAGCACCGATCAATGGGGCAAGATAACTAGTATTGCTAGCAAAACAATTAAAGGAATGCGTGATCAGGGTAATCCTTACCAAGGAGTCTTATATATGGGACTGATGCTAGCAGAGGAACTAGACGGCGATCCAATCGTCATTGAGTACAATGCGCGATTTGGCGATCCAGAAACAGAAGTTATCATACCACTTCTACTCAAGAACGGTGTCGATGTATATGACATGTTGATGACTACAGCTAACGGCTTGCTGGCTAAGTACGATCTGCCCGGTAGCATCTCAGGTGCCGCGATAACTATTTGCCTTGCTTCAGCTGGCTACCCGGGGTCACCACAAATTAATAAAGTCATTCATGGTCTAGACAAGTCTTATAAGAACGTAATCTTGTTTCATGGCAGTACCAAAAAAGTAGATGATTCGGTCGTTAGTGCCAGTGGCCGAGTTATTTTTGTAACAGGTTTTGGCCCCAGTCTTAAGGCAGCTTCATCAGCTGCCAATGCCGCCATAGGCAAGGATGGTGTTCACTTTGATGGAATGCAGTACCGTAAGGACATTGGGCACAGGGCTTTCAGAAAGTAATATTTTTATGGATATATTGTACGACCCTATAGACCTTCGCGATGGTATCAACTAAACTAAAGCCAGTGATTCACGTTGCACCACATCGACTGCAGATAATGAGCGGGAGAGCCTACCCAGAGTTGGCGACGGAGATTGCCAAGTTATTGGGTGTTTCCATGCATACGGTCCAACTCGGCAATTTTGCCAGTGGCGAGATAAGTTGTCGTTTGGGCGAATCAGTCCGCGACAGTGATGTTTTTATAGTACAAACGCACTACAACAATGTTAACGACTCCATAATGGAACAGGCTATTATGATCGATGCAGCCAAGAGAGCCTCAGCTCGATCGATCACAGCAGTCTGCCCCTTCCTTGGCTATGCCAGACAAGACCGTAAGTCTATGGGCCGTGAGCCAATAACAGCACGTTTGATAGTTGACCTTCTGGCGACAGCCGGTGCCGATAGGATTATCAGTGTTGACTTACATGCTGGTCAGATACAAGGTTTCTTTGCAGGACCCTTCGACCATCTTATTGCACGACCGATTCTATGCGAATATATAAGGAAAAATTTCAATAGTGATGAACTCGTAATTGTCTCTCCCGACGCTGGACGAGTGAAGTCTGCTGAACGTTATGGATCAGACCTCAGTTGCGACATTGCCATAATTCACAAACAACGTTCTACTAGCAAAAAGAATAGTGTTGAAGCACGTTACTTGATAGGTGACGTAAAAGGAAAATTCTGCCTTATTGTAGACGATATGATTGATACTGCTGGCACACTTTGTGCCGCAGCCGAGATTCTAACTGCTAATGGCGCTAAAGCTATTTACGGCGTAGCCACTCACGGAGTACTCTCTGATCCCGCTATGGAAAACATCGATAAATCTGATCTCTCGGGTGTCATCGTTACCAATACTTTGCCGGCAGGGGACAATCTTAAGTCCGATAAAATTACAGTTCTTAGTATCGCTCCACTGGTTGCCGATGCTATCAGTGCGGTATTCGCTGGTAACTCTGTTTCTGCACTCTTCGACGGCAAAAATCAGATATAACAACAGAACCACACTTTACAGAGGTGGCGTTTGATGTTAGTATTTGCGAATTAAATGAGGACCAATACCCGACATAAATTGGCGGAATGTATTGGTTTGTAGCAAAGCACATGATTGAGATAGAAACATTCGGAGTTATAGGATCAGGCGAGTTCGGTAAAGTTGCCGCTCGGCATCTTGCTCCTCCAGGCGCCGATGTTCTGGTTTTTGATAATAACGAAAATGCATTATTGCCAGACAACGCTACAAGAGCAAGTTTTGGTAGCGTAGCCAATGCTGATGTTGTTGTATTGGCTGTACCATATGATTCTTATAGTTCAGTAGTACCCGCTTTAGCTGAGACTTCTGCGGTAGACGCTCTCGTTGTTGACGTCTGCTCAGTAAAAATTAAGCCAACAGCGATGTTTGAAATAAGCCATCTATCGGATAGAGAGAATGTGCTTATGACTCATCCTCTTTTTGGCCCTCAGACAACTAATGGTGGAGGAGTGGCCGGCAAAAACATTGTCGTTACTCATGAACAGGGAGAACGGGCTGGTCAACTACTAGAATCTTGGGGCGAAAAAGGTATTAATCTGGTTCCTATGAGTGCCGCGGAACACGATATGGAGATGGCCAAGATCCATGTACTGCCGTTTTTTATCGGTCGAGCGTTGCTCGATATGGGTATTACGAATTCTGAGCTGAGCACCAATTACTTCAGTAAGTTACTAGCATTAGTTGATGTTGAGCGTCATCACAGCCCTGAACTATTCAAGACAATACAGTTACATAATCCCTATGCTGCTCGCACACGGACAGAACTAATAGCGGCCCTTTCTGTTTTGAATGCTCAAATCGAAGCGGATGCCAGGGTTCAGGATGATGTACTTGAGGTCTCAGAACAAATGGATGAATTTCGTGGCATGCTCGATATTGTCGACGATAGTCGAATAATAATCGACGGGATACGTTTTGGGATAACAAGAAGAGTGGGAATGTACAAAGCAAAAAATGGGTTGGAAAGTCTTGACTCTAAGCGTGAGGCAGAGATCGAAGAGCGTGTTAGAGGACGAGCAATCCAAGAAGGTGTATCTCCAGATCTAGAATGGGCAATACAACGAATTATGATGGATGAAGTAGTTCGAGAACACGAAGAAATAAGGCAATTG
>CAJCIR010000056.1 GCA_903970425.1 Chlamydiota bacterium
CCGCCTCAATAGCGTAGGCGGAGGTTTCCCAAACATTTTAGCATAAGTTTAATTAACTGTTGCAAACAGAGTAGTTTTTAGATGTGCTAAGGGTTAGGACTTGTGATCAGCAATCCACTGCATGACTACTGCAGTTGCTACCCATTGAGGGAAGATTAGAAAAAGCATCTCCCCGTATGAAGTACTGTGGTAATACGCCACAAAGACGCTAATAACTAAGTAGCCAATAAAAGGTACGTAAGTTAACCAGCCTTGCCAGCTATCCGGAAGATAGCTACCTCTCACTTTTTTAAACCAAACATCTGTTTTTTTACTCATACTGCCCCCTCCCTTAAGGACTTAGACGATTAATATCTCTTGGGAATAGAATTGCTTCTTTAACATTTGCTAAACCAATTGTCTTTTCTACTAGCCGATCAATCCCAAAGCCGAAACCACCATGTGCCGGCAAGCCATGTTTAAAAGCTGAGACATAGGGTGCAAACCCAGGGCTGGTAGGATCGACACCGGCCGCTTTCATTTGCCTTACTAGGTCATCATGTCGATGTTCGCGTTGTGGAACGGTGGCTATCTCAACACCCCGAAACAGGAGATCGGCAGAACGAGCCGTTCCCTCCTCACCTTTCATATGGTAAAACTTCATTTTGCTCTGTGGCAGACCAGTTGCATAAACAGCCTCTGATCCATCGTGTTTACGGGAATACTCACAAATCCACTTTTCTTCATTAGGAGTTAGGTCGATTTCTTTAGTCATGTCATTTCCGGTTTCCTTTTGGTAAAGCTCGTGTATTTCTTTCATGGAGTAGCGAGGAAAGTCTGGCTTAAGGACCAGCTCCGGAGCGTTTAGACTCTTAAGATCATCGGCATGTTCTTTATATAGACGCGTTAGAATATCATAAATCAACTTTTCCAGTAGCTTTAAGATATCGTCGTGCCCATCTATAAAGCCCATCTCCACATCAAGCATTGTGACTTCACTGACGTGACGCGTAGTGGCCGATAGTTCTGCTCGAAAGGCAGGGGCGATTTCAAAAACACGTTCAAAAACACCAACCATAATTTGCTTGTAGAGCTGTGGGCTCTGAGCCAAGGTTGCTTCCTTACCAAAGTAATCAAGTCTAAATACTTCAGCGCCGCCCTCAGCTGCTCCGGCAACCAATTTGGGAGTGTTAATTTCTACAAAGTCATTCTTATATAGAAAGTCTCTAATGTATCGCAACAGTTCGCTACGTATCTTGAAGAGTTTAGCCTCTTGCAGGTTACGCAGTCCTAGTGCACGGTGATCAAATAATGTATCAAGATTTTCTGGCTTATGACTTAGGGGTTTATCTATTTCTATAGGTGATTCTTCACTAACCGGTACCAAAACGTTAATAACGGCGTCGTGTATTTCAGCTCCGCCCGGAGCCCTAGGTTCGTCTACAACTTTGCCTTTTATCTCTAGAACTGTACCTAGCTGTAGGCCGCGCAGTTTCTCTATTTCCTTATTATCTTTAACGACAATTTGAACCAGTCCGTTACGGTCTCGGACATTAAGAAAAGTCAGTCCGCCCAAAAGACGTTTCTTGTGCAGCCAACCAGCAACTGTGATTGTTTTGCCGACATGTTCTTTAATCTCACCTGTTAAAACACGATCCATTTCAATTATTCTAACACTTCGGTCGTTTTCTCGTCGTGTTCTTTCTTGGCCAAGTGCTCAGCGACAGCTCGAAGATCATCATATTTATCAAATTCATCGACTATTGGTGCACCAATTATCTGCTCAAGTACATCTTCGATAGTAATAATACCTACCACTTCTTCAAACTTATCGATAACTATAAATAAGTGATGCTTAGTTTTTAGGAAAGCGTGTAGAACCTGTTCAAGGGTGTAATCTTCGTGGACATAGTAAACTTGTTTACTCATTGCGCCACTGACTAATCCACCCTTTCTTTTATCAATAATATCTTTTAGATAAAGAGTGCCGACAATATTGTTTTCTTTAGCTTCAAATACCGGGAAACGAGAGTGACCACTTTTGTGTAATGAGTCCATCAATATTGGGCCAATGCTGTCGTGGGCATTTACCAAAACTACCATTCTCCTAGGCACCATAACGTCTACAACCGATACATCACCAAAAGTCAGAGCTCTAGCAGCCATATCGAGTCGTTCTAGGGGAATACGGTTCTCTGCTTCCTCGGTCTGTCTATGAAGTAGGTCCAGCAGGTCCTCTATTTGATAAAGTTTGGTATCTTGATGAGCATGAGAACCATGCCCAAGAATCTTAACAAGCGGGCTAAGCACGGGCTGTAACCTATTAATTAGCCACCCAAATACTGGAGCTAGCAGTTCTGCTAGGCGCATAGCCGGCGGAATAGTTATATAAGGCAGCAGCGTGAAGCTTAGCCACAATATTACGGCAATAGCTATGAACGATAGCCATGCAGCTAGGCCACGAGTCAGTAGAACAAAAGCTTCGGTAGCAGTTAATATTGTGATAATCCATAACAGTAAGGAGAGCTCCTTTTCATAAACCGCTGCTCGATATATTCTTCGAGCACTTACGTTATGCTCACGAGCTCGGCGTTTTAGTTCTATAGCCGGCAACTCTTTATAAGCTCTGTTGAGAGCGACTGCCAATATGGCAACTAAAAAAAGAATCAGGATCGCGAAAAGCTTTAGCATATACCAATCTTACGATTAGCTGGCCTGTTTTGAAAGTAATGCCGATGTCCGTATAATAATAAAACACACTTAAAGTCTAGGGGATCAATATTATGAGTAGACGTTTTTGGTTAATACTGGTGGTACTTGTGGTGGCTCTCGGTGTTATCTTTAAACTCACTGATAAAAACAAGGGTACGGCCACTAATAATGGGCAACCCAGTCAACATATTGAGGGACTAGGCCAAGATGGCGTAACACTAGTTGAATATGGTGACTATCAATGTCCCTACTGCGGCGAATATTATCCAATCGTTAAACAAGTCCAGGCACAATATAATGACCAGATCTACTTCCAGTTCCGCAACCTGCCGCTAACCTCACTTCACCCAAACGCTTTTGCCGGGGCCCGAGCTGCCGAAGCCGCATCACTACAGGGGAAGTTTTGGCAAATGCATGATCTACTGTATGAGCAAAACGGTGAATACTATGATAGTAACGACACCTATAGCACTTGGATCAGTGCCTCGAACCCTCTACCAGATTTCGACGGTTACGCCCAACAACTAGGTTTGAATGTAAGTAAATTTGAAACAGACTACGCCAGCACACAGGTAAACAACACTATTAACGCTGACGTCGCGGCATTTGCTAAAACTGGTCTGCAAGAAGCGACTCCAACTTTCATTCTAGACGGAACACAAATTCAACCAGGTCCTAGTGCGTCATCCTTCGACTCATTTATCAATGCTGCGATCGCCAAGAAAACTGGCAGCAAATCAACTACTCCAGCACCAACGAACTCAACTACTGCACCCCAGTCCGTTCAAAACACCACTACTAAGAAGTAGGCCATTCTAATAGACAATAAACTGTCGCCAATATGGTCGTCGAACGCGTACGGTTACGTACGTCTTGCGTGACTGCACGATTTTTATCTTAATAGACATTTTTGTTGTTATCCCCAAAAGTACCAATACAAACCCCTTGTATCGGAACTCCCCTTTTAAAGTTTTTGTCTCAAGCGGCAATCTTTGCTACTAAAGTGTTGTCTATTTTAAATAAGTCGGTTATGTTTGTCAATTCTTCGTTATCTGACTCGTCGCTTTTAGGCTCTGGACCCGACTCTATCTTTACGGACTGGTTACAGGTTCCACAGGTGATCTTAGTGGCAGTCTGATGAGTTTTTACGTTTTTAGCTTTGCACAGAGGACATTCTTTGGATATGTAGTCGCAGTCTTCTTCGCCACTTGTCTTTCTATTCCCACCAGCCTCAGCGAGTCCATTAAATGAACCTTTAACCAGTCCCGGGCAACCCCCACCAATATCCATGTTTGCTTTGGCAATCTTAACAGTATTAACGGCGGTAATAGCACTGATTTTAGCTATGCTATGGCCTTGTCTGGCCATCGCTTCTGCCCTT
>CAJCIR010000057.1 GCA_903970425.1 Chlamydiota bacterium
GATGATGATGTGGCCGAGGCTCTGGAAATCGGTGTTATTGAATACTTTAAACGCAAAGCTAGAGAAATCGCTATAGAGGATATGTACGGACAGTATTATAAAAAAGGCTGGACAGTTAAGCTCATGATTGCGGTCCGTCAAAAGCTAGTTCCGGCAATTATTCAGACCGTTACACTCTCTTGGTATTGTGCTATTGTCGACGCTGAGTTAATTAAGCCTCCAAAGACAAAAAAGAAATGAGGATCATAGGCGGTTACCTAGGTGGGAGGAATTTCGAATCACCACATGGCAACCGTACTCATCCAATGAGTGATAAAGTTCGTGGAGCACTTTTCAACGCCCTGGGAGATTTGTCTAATCTTGAGATCTTAGATCCGTTTGGGGGGACTGGTGCGCTCAGTTTTGAGGCCATTAGCCGGGGCGCAAAGCAGGCGACCGTGATTGAATTGGACCGTAAAGCCCAACAAACAATAGAGAGGAACATATCTACGTTAGGCCTAGGGGGTCGTGTTTTGCTAGTAAGAGCCAATGCCGCTGCTTGGCTTAAAAAAAATGAGTACAGGAGATTTAACGTAATAGTTGCCGATCCGCCATACGATGAAATTAAGCCGGAAATACTTAAACTTATAGCTGAACGTCTTGAAGATAGCGGTATTTTAGTTCTATCTTGGCCTGGAAACGACTCGTTGCCGACTTTTGAGGGACTAAAAGAGGTCTCCACAAAAAAATATGGCGACGCTCAACTAGCGTTTTACAAACAAGTTCAGTAAAATAATCAGATACCAAACATGGGGATGTGGTGGAATTGGTAGACACGCTAGCCTTAGGAGCTAGTGGGGTAACCCGTGGAGGTTCAAGTCCTCTCATCCCCACCAAGTCATAATCCGGGTATTTTCAGTCAAGTAGCCCTAGTTAAAAATTATTTGGCCCTTCCGTAGAAATAGGCGGTTTCCGCTTTCTCTTCCTTCTCTTTATTAGGGTCATTATTATTAAGACAATAGCCGAGGCAGCCACTACTAAACCAATAATAATGATTGCAAGTTCGCCACCACTCAAGTGTTTAGGCGTAATTACTGTTTGAGCTGTGCCGGTGTTAGTGGCTGTGGTCCCTTCAGTACTATTGTTGGTAGTACTAGTACTAGGAGTGGTGGTATTGGCAGGAATACTTGGACTAGTAGTGTTGGTTGTTGAAGTAGGTGAGTTACTACCTGAGCTAGTGCCACTAGCCGTTGGATTGGTGGTAGTGGAGTTACCATTATAGTCGCCGCCGTTATATGCACCACTGTTGTAGGCTTGGGCTAGGATCTCAATCGGTATGTTATAAAATTGTCCTAACATATACTCCATGATTGGTGCATTTACATAAGCTTTAGTACAATGTTAATATAACCACGAACACTTAACAAGAAGAGGGAAGGAAGACAGACTATGTTTTCACACTTTGCATTCCTAGACATAGGAGCACCAGAGCTAATTATAATTTTAGCTATTATATTACTACTCTTTGGGGGCAAAAAACTACCGGAGCTATCTAGATCCTTGGGTGATTCAATGAGAGAGCTAAGAAAGGGACTTAGTGATGGTGACGCTAAGAGTAAGACTGATACCAATGTCGAAACTGATTCTGGGACATCGTCACCAAAGATTTCCTAAACTTTAATAGGTATAGAAAATGGATAAGATACAAAGACCTAACAGGTCTAGCAAACTAGAGTCCAGGGCACCAGTGTCTAAACTCCTAGCTAAAGAAGTAGACCGTAAAGAATTTCTAAGGCTTCTAGGCTTTGGGAGTTTGTCTATTGCTGGTATCGCTCCTCTGATTCACTTCCTAACCGGCAAGAGCAGTACAAGCATAAAGCACATCTACGAAAATAACGGCTCCTCAATAAGCTACAGCCGGGGAAGGTACAATAAGTAGAACTAACGACATACAATGGCGCGCTTACCAATAATTGACGGCGATGACGGAGATTGGGGAGTAATACTCAACCAGTATTTGGAGGTGTCTCATAACGCTGATGGTACTTTAAACACTTCGGCTGTTAGTTCGGCTGGGGCCGAATTAACAGCTAACAAGAACCAACCCAGTGGTTATGCTGGACTCAATATAAGACGTGGCTGCTAACCTTCCCACACCCATCCATCTATGCAGTTATTGACTGTTCTTCTGCAATCGTCGATGCTACGGGCTATTTATGGAATCCCTCTTACTCTGATGGCGTCAGTGGCATCCACCCAAACACCGCAGGCCACATTCAGATCGCTACGGCCTCAAATGTTTACTATGCTAGCGCACCATCAACTCCTGTTACTATTAGCCAATCGGGTTTGTTCGGTATCTCAGTTACGTCGTAACTAGGGGTTAGTCTAACCAGTCTAAAAGGTAGTGGAAAGAAACTTCTTAAATTACACGAACAGGGAACGCTAGTTGCACATCACCCAACTTTGTTATATGCTATCGAGCTATGCCCACACCAGACGTCCAAAAAGCCCCGGCAATTTTAAATGATTCTGCGGTTGAACGTATTCTCTCGGGAGTTAACACCGAAGTTAAATGCTTAGCTCTTGGTGCTTTGCCTGATGAAACGCCTGTTCATTTGAACGATGTTCATAATACCTTAGCTGTGGAATCAAGGGGTAATGCTTTTTATAATCTCACCCGTGATGCCCTAGGTAGGGTATTAACGAGAATGCCGGATAACTTAGTCGAATTTGAGCAGACAGCCCAGGGCAGAATATATACCAGAACAGCTGCAGGAAGACTGGCAGCATCAGTGGGCGGACATTTGCTACGTTTATCGGCAGTTTCTAAGGTTCCAACAAGAGTGTTGGTGGGTGAGCACTCACCCTCTAGGTCAGTTAACAGCGTCGAGCGCACGACAGGCTCTATACGAGGACGTTTAATTGTCTATAGGGGTCTTCGTTCTCTTGATGTCGGTGAGTGGCGTTCAGGTTCTGAGTTGGTTGCCGGTTTTGCCACTGAAGGATTGAGCAGAGCTGCTGCCTATAATCACCTGAGTGATTTGCATGAACGCCGTCTAGTAGAAATGACAGAAAGAACACCCGGGACTCAAGCGGCATCTAAGCCCATGAATTATAGAGTCAAGCCAACAAAGGGAGGTATGCCTATGCCTCCAACACAAATAGTAGGACGGTACCTTAGAATTGTAGATCGCCTAACAACCGTAGACTCAGTTGCCTATCGGAGAGGCTTAGAAGAAATGGATAGTATTGTTCATGACGAGCTACTTGTTCCGTTCTTAGTTAGGAGATCTTTCACTGCGTCTGGGCACACTGATAAAGTTGTCCAAAGAGTTAATGGTAAGGGTCCTCGTAAACAGACTCAGGCTTAGATTACTGAACTCTCTTGGTATCTCTGAATAATGCTGGTGCTTGCAAATCGATTCTGCAGTTGCGACAATCTGTTTAACTAATCAAAGGGAAATCATGGCTCTATATGCACCTTCGAATACTCCTGAACAAAATCTCACTATACTTGCAGCTAACGAATACCCAGGAAGATTAATATTGGTCGGATATTGTGGTGACACAGCCATACAGGGCGTAGCCATTACTGCGCGTAGTGAACCTTCTCAAAATAGGAGATACGTAGTACAAAACGAAATTGTTAGTACGGAAGTAGCCGACCCTTCGAAGCCCTATGGTAGGCCTGAAATCACAGTCTATGATGCAATGCGCCCAGCCGACGATATGCATTTTGTCTCAAACGGTGATCACACGGATACGGCCGTCAGATATCATCGTTCTGGGAGATCCTTCTTTGACGCTATGGATAGTAGGGAATACGAAGATGATGACCCGATTTATACTTCCCGCATAGCCGCTTATACTGATTTGAGTAGAGGTGGTGACGGAACAGGCTTTGGTTTCTCTATCCTAAGTCGAGCCGAAGACGAAGGCACAAGACATACCTTTTTCACAGAAGACTCAGAGGAGACCTATGACAATGGTATTGGCGATATTGGTTTCTCAGTTCATACCTATCAAGGTGATGGGAACCCACCACTTGCCTTTGACGAACCGCCATTTAGGATTCCAGTCGTTCCTAACGCCAGTGAAATGGCGCAGATGCTATGGGATAATTTGTCCAAGCGAACTCGTGTTGCGGTTGCCATTAAAACAATTTCTGAACATGGTATTGTCGATATTCGAATACATAATCTTCACGACGAACCACAGCAATAGGGATATAAAATGTCAGTAGAAAACGGCGGCGACTTAGAAATATCCCGAAGTGGGTATCTTTCAGGTGTTGAGGGAGCTCGAATTCGAAGAGACTATATAACTGGCTGTGCTAGGATGATCCGTCAAGGTGAGAGACTGCCTGATAGGACAATTGATCTGGTGCGGCGTGAGTTGGGATATGATGATTACCTAGACCGTATTGATCGACTCAATGATTGGGTAGAAAATCGAGAGATGCTATTAAAGGCTCAAAACAATGCTGATGGGACATTAATACCTGAAGCCGTCGGTGGGCTGGGGGTTCTGGGTGCTCTTCGCGCCGAACTAACTAGTCTGGGTTTTATGCCCCCAGCCGAAACACCTGAAACATCTGATTCCTAGTTTCCAAGTATTCTGGCAAGTTGCTTGGCATACTTTTTCAAGAAGGGTCCTTGTTGCGAATGGACAGGCGAGGGCATATTGTCCAGAGTAAACCAGCCAGCATCATCAATCATGTCCGGTTCGTTAATTCTTACTTTGTCTCTATCAGCTTCAATGGCAAAGTCCATCCCAACCCAATGTGTCGGCGTCCCATCAGGAAGCGTTCGGAAGATGTCGCGATAACCCAAAAATTCAGTCTTCTTAGATTTTGCGTTGTATTCTTCCATGGCTTCTCTCAGGGCATTATCTTCAACAGTCGAGCCCCATTTTAGGCCACCACCTCCAATTTCCCATCTACCTTGTTCGTCACGGGCATTTTTACTGCGCTTAGTCATATAAAAATGACCTCTGCCGTCATGAACAAAAAAGCAGGTTGTTATGCCCACGAAACTCACTCCTTTTTGTTTTCTAAGTGTTTCTGCTGAAAGCTTCCGCATAACCCTCCGAATCCCTCCTTTTTGTACTTTCGCTAAAATTATATCAAAACTAGTTTAGGGCGCGCGTTATTTGATAGGGGTGTCTCTCTGGGCCATATGTTGTACAATGTTGGTAATGCTCTCCACTCAACCCTATAAAGGTGCCCGTGACTTCTATCCTGAAGACAAACGCTTGCAAAAGTATATCTTCACCAAGATGCGTGATGTAGTCGAACGATTTGGATATGAAGAATACGACGCGCCAATAATCGAACCGCTGGAACTTTACCTGGCTAAGTCTGGGGAAGAGATAGTTAATGAACAAACCTATGTTTTCGAGGATCGAGGTGGACGAACTGTAACTATCCGTCCGGAAATGACTCCTACAGTAAGCCGTATGGTAGCCGCCCGACGGCAGGAGTTATCCTACCCACTGCGTTTGTACAGTATTCCTAACCTCTGGCGATACGAACGTCCTCAAAGAGGAAGACTACGCGAGCATTGGCAACTTAACGTTGACCTTTTTGGTATGTCTGGTCTAGCTGCTGAGCATGAGATTATTCAAGTGGCCGACGCTGTCATGCACAATTTTGGAGCCAAGCGCACCGACTACATTATCAAGATTAACAGCCGAAAATTCGTTAACTATATGCTATCGGAATACTTGCAGCTTAACGATGTACAGACATCAACGCTCATAAAGATTATTGATCGCATGGCTAAAACACCGCCAGCTGTATTCTCAGCCGAAGTCGATGCTGTCTTTTCTCCATCAGCCCGCGAGAATAAGTTGCCTGAGCAACTATTGCATCTGCTTAAGACCAATATTATTGACGATTTACCCTTGCCGCTTCGCTCACATCCTTCTGTTGAACGATTGGAATCTCTTTTTACTCTATTGCATCAAAGTGGCATGACCAATGTCGAATTTGATACCTCACTGATGAGAGGATTCGACTACTATACAGATATTGTATTTGAAGTATTTGACACTGATCCTGAGAATAATCGCGCAATGTATGGTGGTGGTCGCTATGATGGTTTGATAAGTTTGTTCGGCGTTGAACCGCTGCCGACCGTGGGCTTCGGGATGGGTGATGTAACCTTGCAGAACTTTTTAGAAAGCCACAACCTACTACCAAAACTAAAACCAGAGACCGACGCTTACATAGTCCTGATAGGTGATGTTTACGTTCGTGCCCAGGCTGCTATCAACGATTTTCGTAACATGGGACTTAAAATAGCCATTGATTCTACGGATCGTAATGTTCCCTCAAAAATCAAGGCGGCATCTAAGAAGGGAATTCACTACGCAATATTTATTGGCGAGAACGAATTAGACAGCGAGCAATTCGTACTAAGAGACCTAATAGAAGGCACCGAGGAGAGGCATAGTTCTTCTCGAATCGTGAGCATTATAAAAGACCGCAGGAAGAAATGACCGCCATTAATCATGCCGTCTTTGGCGCGGTAATTGCTGCAGCAATACCTCATCCATACGTTGCACTGCCACTCGCACTTGTTTCGCACTTTTTGCTCGACAGCCTGCCGCACTTTGGGACCACCAGTCTCAATGAGTTTCTGAAAGTTTTCTTTGGCGATGGAATATTAATTCTAGTTTTCTTCACGATCCTGTTTGTTAAGCAGCCAATTCACTGGCAGCTTCTGGCTATCTCAGCCTTCGTAGCCATGAGTCCGGATCTAATGTGGATGCCAAATGCCCTACGTGTTGCTAAAGGCATACCCAGGAAGAAGCTTAATGGCATCATGAAGTTTCATAAGAACATCCAGTGGGGCGAACGTCCGTGGGGGTTGGCTATCGAAATACCATGGCTGATTGTCTTTTCTTACATTTTGGTAAGCATCGAGAGATAATTACTAGCCGCTCGATTCACAATCTGTTATAGTGACAAACCATGCAAGTAAAAAAGAGTAATCTTAGCGACACCAAGATCCGATTGACGGTTATCCCAACGCTCGCCGAACTAAAGGCTATCGAAGAGCAAGTCTTAATACATATGAATGAGCACGTTAAAGTACCGGGTTTCCGCGAGGGTAAAGCTCCCGCTGCAATGATTGCTAAACATGCTGATCCCGCTAAGCTGCAAGCCGAGTTTCTGGATAACGCTATTAATCAGCTCTACAGCACAGCTCTTGAATCAGAGAAGATCCGACCGGTTGATCAGCCCCAGGTAAGCATTAAGAAGTTTGTTCCTTTTACGGATTTGGAATTTGATGCTGACGTTGAGGCAATTGGCGATATCAGGTTAGCCGACTACAAAAATATTAAGCTCGCTAAACAGGCCGTTAAGGTCAACGAAAAAGACGTTACGGCGGTGCTAGACTCTCTGCGGGAACGAGCTGCTGAGAAGAAAGAGGTCGACCGAGCTGCTAAGGATAAAGACGAAGTAGTACTAGATTTTCATGGCACTGATCCGAAGACCAAGAAACCGATAGTTGGCGCTGATGGTAAAGACTACCCTTTGGTTCTGGGCAGTCAAACCTTTATTCCTGGCTTTGAACCAAAATTGATTGGCCTAAAGCCCGGCGATGAGAAAACCTTCAACATTGTTTTTCCAAAGGACTACAACGTTACTTCACTACAAGGTAAGACCGTAACTTTCGAAGTTAAGATAAAGAAGATTCGTGAGCTAGACGTTCCAAAATTGGATAATGCTCTAGTCGAGAAAGTGAGTCCCTTCAAGACTCTAGCAGAGCTAAAAGAAGACATTAAAAAACAACTGAAGGCGGATAATCAGACTAAACTTGACCGTGGTTATGAATCTGAACTAATTACTAAGATAGCCAACGATTCCAAAGTTACTGTGCCGGCTGTCTTAGTCGATCAGCAAATTGAGCGAATGGAAAATGAGGAACGCCAAAACCTTACTTATCAAGGTAAGACCTGGCAGGAACACCTAAGTGAAGAAGGTGTCACAGAAGAAGAGCACCGTGAACGAAATCGACCTGTAGCCGAGCAGAACGTTAAGGCCGGACTTATACTAAGTGAGATAGCAGAGAAAGAAAAAATCTTCGTTACGCCAGAGGAAGCAGACATTCGTTTGCAGATTCTAAAAGGTCAGTATACCGACCCTCAAATGCAGTCTGAACTCGATAAACCAGAGAACCGACAAAGTCTGGTTAATCAGATACTAACAGAAAAGACATTCAAAAAACTGGTTGAGTACGCTACCAAAAAGTAAATTAGCACTCACTATTGACGAGTGCCAATTCGTTACGTATAATTGAGTGTATGAATAAGAAAACTTCTCAACTTTTAGTACCAACAGTAATAGAACAAGATGGACGGGTGGAACGAGCTTACGATATATACAGTCGCTTGCTGAAAGACCGCATTATCTTTTTAGGTACACAGGTCGACGAGCATTCTGCCAACCTAATTGTGGCTCAACTTTTGTTCCTCGACAGTGATGATCCTAAGAAAGACATCTTCTTATATATAAATAGTCCAGGTGGTAGCGTTACCGACGCATTGGCAATTTACGACACGATGAATTACGTTAAAGCAGATGTTCAGACCATCGCAATAGGTATGGCTGCCAGCGCTGCAGCGTTTTTACTTAGCAGCGGTGCCAAAGGTAAAAGATTTGCCTTGCCATACAGTAAGGTTATGATTCACCAGCCAAGCAGCGGAACCCGTGGCCGAGTAAGTGATATGGAAGTTGATTTACAGGAATCTATACGACTTAAGAAGCAGTTAGAAGAGATCATGGCTAAGAACACTGGCCAAAAGATCAGTAAAGTTCACGACGACATGGAACGAGACTACTACATGACGGCGGCCGAATCGAAGAAATATGGCCTTGTAGACGAGGTAATTAGTAGTCTAAAAGAAAAAGATCGTAAATAGCTGAAGAAAAGCTTGACATTTAGTTGTCCCTCAAGCAAACTATGGTTCAAGAAGTAGTGTAAGCTGGGCAGTGCTATGTGTCCCTAAAAAAGACTAACTGGCGCCAAACACTCTCGCTTAGTAATCTTCGCGCGCGAATCACAAAATAAATCATTTTTAAGCAATTAATTTAGGGGAGCATTGCGTCTTTATTTATGGCAAAACGTAGCACGAACACAGCAGACACAACCAAACGAGTATATTTTACCAAGCATGATGATGCGGTTCAAATACCAAATCTCGTGGATCATCAAAATAAATCATTTCAGTGGTTTATTGAAGAGGGTCTTGGTGAGCTATTGGCTGAAATCAGCCCAATAGATGACTATACTGGCACAAAGTTATCATTAAACTTTAAAGACTATCATTTTGAGAAGCCTAAAACTTCTGAAGCTGAAGCACGCGAAAACAACGTATCCTTTGAGGCACCACTCAAAGCCAATGTTGAACTTATTAACAAGGTAACCGGTGAAATTAAGCAGCAAGAGATCTACTTAGGCGATTACCCCTGGATGACTACTAGGGGTACTTTTGTAATTAATGGAGCTGAGCGCGTTGTCGTTAGCCAGTTAATTCGATCTGCTGGTGTCTTCTTTACTGCTGATCAACGCGGTAGCACTAATCTATATGGCGGTAAGGTTATTCCTGGACGCGGTGCTTGGCTTGAGTTTGAAACCTCAGCCGGTGGTGCGCTATACGTTAAGATTGATCGCAAGCGCAAGATTCCTGTAACTACCTTGCTTCGTGCACTAGGTATGAGCGAGGCTCAAATGCGCGAATCATTCAAGCACGTTGACCAAGGAAAGAACAGCTACCTTGACGCAACTTTAGAAAAAGACCCAGCTCATGGTCTTAATGACGCTCTTATTGAAGTATATCGACGTCTACGACCTGGTGATCTTGCCACTGTCGATAACGCTAGAGCACTACTAGAGAACATGTTCTACAACTTTAAGCGCTTCGACTTCAGCCGAGTTGGCCGTTACAAGATTAACAAACGCTTGGATCTAGACGTTCCTAACACTATTGAAAATCGTGTTATGCGACTTGAAGACTTGATCGCCATTATTTCTGAAATCATCAGACTTAATAACACTCAAGAACCAGCTGACGACATTGACTCGCTGGCTAATCGCCGCGTTAAGTTGGTTGGTGAACTTGTACAGCGACAGTTCCGCATTGGTCTACTTCGAATGGAACGCAACACTAAAGACCGCATGAGTATGAGTGAAATCGAGACCGTTACGCCTAGTCAGCTGATTAACGCTCGTCCAGTTGTTGCCGCTGTCCGAGAATTCTTTGCAAGCTCACAGCTCTCTCAGTTTATGGACCAAATTAATCCACTTAGCGAGTTAGCTCACAAGCGTCGCTTAAGTTCGATGGGTCCTGGTGGACTGAGCCGTGAACGTGCCGGATTTGAAGTACGTGATGCTCACGCTACTCACTACGGTCGTATTTGTACCGTGGAAACACCTGAAGGCGCCAACATTGGGCTGGTACTAAACCTAGCTAGCTATGCTCGTATTAATGATTACGGATTTATCGAGACTCCTTATGTAAAAGTTATTAATGCTGTTACTGCAAAAGATGCTCCAGGCTACACCGCTTCAGTCGATCTAGAAGACGAAGCTGGCAAAGCTATAGTTAAGGCTGGACAAAAAATTACTGAGGCCCAAGCTAAGAAATTAGCAACTGTTAAAGGTCGTGTTACATGGCCTGTTAAATCTGTTGTGACTAAAGAAGTTGTTTTCCTAGATGCCAGCGAAGAAGAAGGTGCAGTTATTGCTGGAGCCGGTAACGAAACTGACGAGAACAACCATTTCGTTGACGAACGCGTTAGCGCTCGTATTCACCTAAAGTCTGGTGAGGTTGATTCTGATGACGTTACACATATGGATGCTGCTCAGAACCAGATTATCGGATCGAGCGCCGGACTGATTCCATTTATTGAAAAGAATTATGTATATCGTTCATTGATGGGTAGTAATCAGCAAAGACAGGCTGTCCCACTAATTCAGCCACAATCACCAATTGTTGGTACAGGTATGGAAGAGGTTGCTGCTCGTAACACCGGCCAGGTAGTGGTAGCTGAAGCCGATGGCGAAGTTGTTAAAGCTACTGCTCAAGAACTAGTCATTAAATATAAAGAAGGTACTGTTACCTACGAACCTCAACACTTTGTCCGCTCTAACGAAGGCACTTCTATTAACCAGAAGGTAGTTGTTAGTACCGGTGACAGAGTTAAGAAAGACGACATTCTAATCGAAGGAATGAGCATTCAAGGCGGTGAGTTGGCTCTTGGTAAAGATCTAATCGTGGCCTTTATGCCTTGGTCTGGTTATAACTTCGAAGATGCCATC
>CAJCIR010000058.1 GCA_903970425.1 Chlamydiota bacterium
CCTCTGCACGAGTTAAAACAGAGGGGGCGTTTAGCTTTGAGTACGGCAAATTAGATGTTGTTGCTCAGCTTCCAGCCGGTACTGGAGCTTGGCCGGCCATCTGGTTGCTGCCCGAAAACGGCAAATATGCTCTAAATACCCCTGCGGCACAGTCCGACCCCAACAACTGGCTTAGAGACGGAGAGATAGATATTATGGAAGCTGCTGGCGATACTCCAAACAGCGTAACTTCCTCCGCTCAGTCCTATGAATACAATCCCAGCAATAACAACGAACGCATTGCTAGTGACTCTGTTTCTAACTCCGCCACCTCGTTCCATGACTACGAACTGCAGTGGACACCAACAACTCTAACTTTCCTCGTTGATGGACAGGTTTACCATACGGTGAGCGAAAACCCTGGCGATAGCTATTTGCAGTGGCCTTACAATCAGGCCTATTACCTAATTATTAATCTGGCCATGGGCGGTGATAATAGCCCACAAGACAAATCAGTTTATCCGCCTGATGGAATCGATACCAGCACGCTGCCGTGGTTCCTAAGAGTTAAGTCAATTTCTTACTATCCTATGCTAAATACGTCGCAGTAGCGCATAATAGTAGGTACCGTTTAGTATTATCTTTAGGAGAATGAATTGATAAAACACGTTTGGTCTATTGTTTGTAGAGAAAGTAACGTGGACCCTGCGACCAACAATATTAGTATCGATGATGCTTACGAGAACATCCAGGTCACCCTGGACACTAAAGGCAAAGAGTATAAAAAGGGCCTGTCAGTGGGCGTACCTTTTGACTTTGAACTGGTTAGTTTGTTTTATCGAGATGCAAAGGGCGAACAGGAGAGTACTCAGGAATTTGTCACCATTTTGGACCCCAAAGGTGTTAAATTAGGTGAAGTTGACTCCAAAGTTGTGTTCAGAGAAGCCTTCGATCGAATGCGTAATGTCATCAAGTTTAACTCCATGCCGCTGACTTTATCTGGAACGTACTTATTTCAAGTTCATATTCAAAAACCTAAGAGTAGAAACCGAGAACCAGTGACTGTTATACCAGTAGATATTCAAGTTACGGTTAACGGGGAAAAGGTCCAATAAAATGCCTATAACTGAACCATTAGTATTTCAACCGGCCGACGCCGCTGATCTTAAAAACTGGTTTCGTGAAAATTCTGGGAGCGAGATTGCAGCCTGGATTGCCATACGTAAAAAAGATGCCGGTAAACAACCAGTCAGTTTTGATGATGTGGTTGAGGAAGCCATTTGTCATGGCTGGATTGATTCACGAGTTAAGAGCATCGACGACAAGCTATATGCGCTCTACGTCACACCTAGGAAGCCACTAAGTCATTGGACGGACAGAAATAAAGAGATAGCCGAGAGAATGATTGCCGAGGGACGCATGACCAAACGCGGAATGGACGTTTTTGCTCTTAGCAGTTGAGCCCGATCAGCGATTGCACGCGCTGCTATAATATTACAGATGGGAGAAGACAAAATTAGTGACCAAAACTTGAGTATTGACTCAAAAATAACCCTCAATAACGACGCTAAGATGCCTAGGCTAGGTCTCGGTGTCTACCAAATTCCACCTGGAAAATCGACCGAACAGGCTGTAACTTGGGCTCTACATGCAGGCTATCGCCATATTGATACAGCCAAGTATTACCGCAATGAACAATCAGTGGGTAAGGCTATTCGGGCCAGCAAGATCCCCAGAAAAGACGTTTGGGTTACTACGAAACTATGGTTAACCGATCAGATAGGTACCGAAAAAGCCTTTGAAACTAGTCTGAGCAAGCTCGGGCTAGACTACACCGATCTATATCTCGTACACTTTCCAGTCCCGGGCTTAGTAAAACGGACCTGGAAAACCATGGAGAAGCTTTATGAAGGAGGGAAATGTAAAGCCATCGGCGTTAGTAACCACAATGTAGCCCAGATGAAAGACATTATGTCAGTCGCCAATGTACCTATTATGGTCAATCAGGTCCGCTGTTCTCCGTTTCACTTTGACCGCGAGATATACGACTTTTGCCAGAAAGAAGGCATTGCCTTTGAGGCCTACAGCCCACTTACCCAGGGGAAGCAGCTTGGTAACGCCTTCGTGCAACAGATTGCCAATCACTATGGAAAAACACCTGCTCAGATCTTGATCCGTTGGGCACTACAGAAAAACATGATAGTTATTCCCAAATCTGCTCACCAAGAGCGCATTGTTGAGAACGCCGATGTCTACGACTTCGAACTGAGTCCCAGAGACATGAAAGTACTAGACGGTCTATCAGAATGACGGGCAGCAATGTTTAAAGTTTCTACCGAGGATTTTGAAGAACTGGTACATCAGGCTGTTGATTCGCTGCCAAAAGTTCATCGCGACAAGATACAAAATGTCGCATTTTTTGTTCGTGATCTACCCAGCCCAGAGCAGAGAATTAAGGGAAAGCTTCGCCCTGATCAGACATTGCTTGGGCTATATGAAGGTGTGGCCTTGCCTCGGCGAAACGGTACCCTCAAACTTACTCCAGACATTATTACAATTTTCCAGATACCCATGGAGTACCATGCTAATAGTTTGGAAGAACTAAAAACTCAGATTAAACACACTGTTTGGCACGAGGTAGCCCATTATTTTGGTCTAGATCACAAAATGATCTACGAGATTGAAGATAACTTTAAGAAATAATGTCTTTTTAGGGAGCAACGCCTGCATCCCAGTGATCGGTTATGAGCGTGATGGGACTGGCACCGAGCAATACCAACAGACTTTTGATATTGATAGCTACCTCGAAAGCGTTCGGAAACGGGACGCAAAACTGCAAAAAATCCTAGCGATACTGAGGATTGAAGGTGCTGCCATTGGTAGTATGTCAGCTGGGGGGGCTCGAAGCATTAGCCATAGCGGCAAGTGGGGAAGCCAATATCACCGGAGTAGTTGCCATAGAATCAGTGGCTATGAGGGAAGTACCGCCTTCTATCGTTCTGGCTTATATTAAAAGCCAGCTAGAAAAAGGCAAGACACATCTAGATGATCCTGAATTTATAAATTTGCCTGCTATGGATGGGATACGAGAACCTATGAGTAAGAGAGAATTCGCTAGGCGTATTTTTGTTGAGAACAGAGCTTATCAAGGTGTTTATAGAAGCAATCTAGGTATGACATTAGTTAGATCCCTAGCTACCGATTACCCCCATATACCAGTAGACCTAATACAGGGAGAGAGAAGTCTTACTACCACCCCAGAGCAGCGGGAGAAAATGATCAATGAATTTGCCGGCACCTCTGTTAATGTCGAGATTATGGCCGGTGGGACCCATAGTTTCGCTGATCCTAACAAAAACTTCGTACATCTTATCGACAGATCACTACAGCGTTTTGCCTCAACAGCCTGAGTTAGACCCTTATAACCCTTAAATAAGCCTCTATGGACATATATTTGCATATCTTTAAATCTTCTTGCAAAACTTACCAAAATGATGTATAATATGCAGAGTTAATCAAGAGGTGGTTAAGAAGATGAGAGAACAAGATGTATATATCCTTCCCCGACATGATTATAGTATCCAGCCGGCTCCCCGAAGAGTTAAACGGTCTTCTTTTGTTATGCCTCGAGCAGACTACACCTCTATAGATATGAACCAGCTTATGGAAACTATTCGCAACCACAAAGAACAAAGTAATATACTGGCAAAGACTCGCAGAAAGTACAGGAGAAAACTGGCTCTACTTCTACCTGGTCACAACGAAGAACTGATCATTCAGACTACAATACGATCAGCTCTAGCAGCTGGTATGAAAAAAGAAGATATTTACGTAGTTGACGACAACTCTAACGATAATACCCGTAAAATGGCCATGGCTTTAATAGGTTACAAGCATGTTCTTACCGTTCCTCGTAGCGGTAAGGCTGGTGCCGTATACAAGGCCATAAAACACTTTAAGATGGAGCAAAACTACGAATGGCTACACGTTGCTGATGCTGACAGTGTCTTCGGTAAAGATTACTTTAGAATCTATCGCAAAGAGCTAAAAGGTAAGAAGTATGCTGTAGCTGTGGGATTCGTTCAGAGTCTGCGTGGAAACTGGATTTCAAACTATCGTTCTTTTAGCTATACCTACTCACAACACTTAATTCGTCGATGGCAGTCTTGGCTGGGAATGATCTCTGTTTTTCCTGGTCCAATTACTTGCTTTAGAACAGATATAATCAAGGACCTAGACTTTAAAGTCGGTGCCATCGCTGAGGACTTTGACTTAACACTGCAGGTACACCGTAAGAACCTTGGTAAGATTAAATTTATACCTAAAGCCGTTAACTTTACCCAGGACCCTCAGACACTAAGAGACTTTATTAAGCAGACTCTTCGTTGGCAAAGAGGCTTCTTCCAAGGAGTTATGAAGTACAAGATTGGCCGACGTTTGCACATGATTGACCTGAGTATCGGCTACTCACTGCTACAGATGGTAATCTACTTGCTTGAAATGGGCGTTTTTGTACCTTACGTCATTGCTGCCACTGGTAGATGGATAGTTCTGCCGATCATCCTACTAACTGACTTCTTTGTGGTATCACTACTAGCCTTCTTCTCTAGTGCTGCTGCTAAGCGTTTATCAATACTTAGTTCGCTACCTTACTTCTACTTCCTAAGATGGTTAGAAATCGGTATATTTATGGTTGCCTTCGTCGAAATCGTTATTCTAGGACGCTTTAAGGCCGATATCAAGGGCTGGGACACCGAAGGCCGTCGTTATGCTGTTAATGCTAATGCTCTAAAGGATACTGCTTAAAATGGGTAAGAAGAAGTTTTTGACCAAACGAAGGAAGTACATGTTGCTTAAGAAGATTAGGCCACTTGCAAAGATCTTCCCTATAACCCTTACAGCAATAGCAATGTTCTATCTCTTGTACCAAGTATTTTTGTTAGCCAATATAGCTCGTCTATTCTAAGAAAAACTACACTTCATCAGGTTACTTCGTCTCAATTCTATTCGAGGCTTAACCTTATGGGTTTAGTATATGAATGTGAAGGTGATTCGTAATAACAAGGCGTCTAAATTAAGAGCTATCCCTTGGAGAATAGTATTATTAGTACTTCTGGTAGGTGTTGGAACGAGTGCATTTTACGGATATAGAGTCGTTTCTACTAGGAAGAATCCTACACAAGTTCAAATAGTTTCGCAAAAATCGAATCCCACGACGATATGTGTTAGTGGTGGATCAGGATGCCCAGATCAACAGACCACGTCTATTACTCCAGCTACAAACCAGACGACCAGACAGACACCCATTACACCCACAACCACTAAGACGATTGAGAGTGCACCAGTTAGCAGTTCAAATACAGATTCAACTTACACCCCTCCGGCCCCCGTTATCAGCGTTCCAAGCACAACACAGATATGCAGCTCTTTTTATAGCACCATGGAATACCAATACAACGAAGCTATAGACAACCTTGCTGAAACGTTAGCGTCTAGCGAAGATCATGCAGCCAACAGTGCATTTGAACAAAATTGGACGTTTGAATCCCTAATTAATCTAATAAACGAAGATATAACTAATGCGAACAACGCTATCAGTAGCGACTGGATATCGTCATTTGTTACAAATCTTACCGCCAGCTGTCAATCTCCGCCGTCAGTTACCATGTTGCAGGTACCTGCCTGTGACGCGATCAATACAGGAGGGATAGCTTACTGTATTTCCCAGATAGATCCTAGCTTAGGCATAGACTAGTCTATACAACTACGTCACATTAACGTGTATGTATTCGACGTCTTCAGCCGTTGGAGGACTTTTCTCTTTAGTGGGGCTAGAGTGTTTATTATTGCTTTTAACCTTGAGTAGCATATCTTGTTTTTCTAATATGACAAGCTGAAGTGCTATCAATATCTCCTCTGAAGAGAAGCTAATACCAGTATCTTGCTTGAGAGTCTTTCTAAGTAACTTTGCTATGTCTTCAGAGTAGAGAGCTTTTGCAAGAGACTCAGGTGACAGTGCTGTACTCTTTTTCCAATATTGCTCTAGCTCACCCTTGAGAATTGAGTGCTTGGTTAAATATACAAGCTGCTTCGCTGCGATGGGTATCTGCTTTATATCATCGAGTTGAAAGCTAAATAGCTTAACTGTATTTATGGGCTTTTTGAAGATAATTCTGTACAGCTCTATCTGGCGCCCGTTAGTTAGGACGGCCCAATCTATACCTTCGTTTGCTGCATAACCAATTGTTTGTCTTATGTGGCCTTCATTCAGATTGATTCCGATTGACTTAACTTCGACGACAAAACACTTGTTGCGCTTCAATTGAACCACATAATCTGCGTAGGAGCCTTTGATCTCATACTCTGTTTTTACCTCTTCAAGCTCCTCATAGCCAAACACATTGGTCAAAAGATGATTAACCAATATCCTAGTAGCTGATTCATCTAATGTACTAGTATCTTTTAGAAGATAACGATGGCGATAATCTTTGAGATTTTGGATAAGACTTTTGAGCTGTAATTCTGTTGCCATGAAACACCTAGCCTATTAATCACAAATATAACATAAAATACTGCTTCATATCTGTGTCATTATCATTTTATTTGGAAACAACATGATTGTGCTAAAATCAATTGAGTTCATTAAGGTAGTTCAAATGGCTATTCTTGAAAACTTTGGGGAAGCCTCTCCACCCGAGGGCACTGTTTCACCATTAAGACCTATTGCGGATATGGTGGGAGAGATAGCTATCCCGAAAACAACATTGGAACTTTGCAAAGAGCAGCTCGACCACTGGGACGGTAAAGTGGCCAAGTACGAGAAAAAACTGTGGGAAGCCGAGGAAAGAGTAGAGTACTGGGCTGGACGTCTGGCGGGCGAAGAGAAGTTAATGCGTGAACTAGGTTTAGACCCAGATCAGTTTATCTAGGCTTGAGCGTAGCTAACGAAGTCAAACTGATACATTTGACGGTTCTGGAAGTATTCTCCAGAACAGGTTTGGACAGTTAGTATTGGACCACCCTTGTAATCAAAGACTGTAGTGTCGGTAGGTGAAATAGCATAAGTACCGACATATTTGTATGTAAATACGTATCCGTTACTAGTCGTTACTGTAGCCATGGCACCTGGCTTTATAAGGTGTAGGTAGGCAAACACTTCGGGTCGATAATGCCCGTAGATTACGGTGTTACCAGATAGGTTATTAGGTAATACACTAGGAGTAGCATACTGAGCATCGCTGAGCGATACGTTCCAGGTACCAGTTTTAGCGTCATATACACCTGGGACAACAGGGATTTCCCGGTTCTCCGGAGCGATTAAGCTAGGTATATTGATATCAACTGGGTATCCACTAATCAGAGTTGGCTGAGGAATGTTAGCAGGAGTTGGATCTGCATAAGCAAAAGGACCAGCCGAACCATGGGCGGTTCCATCGTTGGTCCACTTAAAATACAGAGTAGGAACGGTTCCTACCAGTCCACCAATAATAAGTATGGCAGTTACAGCAATTACGATAGTTCGTTTACGAAGCTTAATAAATTTCATAAATCGTTCAAATCTTTTTAATTAAGTAGCCAGGAATACGAGCAAGAGCGGTGTAGGCATAACACCTACACCACCTTAACTACGTAATTTAGTCTCTTCCTTACTTAAGTTAGACTTAAGCTTGGGTAGCGCGACGACGTCGAAATGCCATAACACCAGAGATAGCTAAAGTAACAATGCCGATAGTCAAAGCGATAGCGCTTACTACGAACATTACACGAAAGCCACCAGTGTTAGGCAGCAAAGCAACGCCAGCTGCACCAGGGACTATAGTCGAAGCACCAAGTACTGTTCCGTACATAGGTTTCTCCCTTAATTAATTTACCCGGGTCCTTGGGGTGAGCACTACTGACTTCTGGCTTTCACCAGAGGTCCGAGTAACCCATTCCAAAACTCGTTAATGCTTAGTCTACTACATTTGTGCTTATTTGTCTAGTATATTATTTAAACTTAACTATAAGCGTTAAGGGTGCTTTTAATCTTGGCTCTAGTAATTGCCCTAAGCCGTATTGGATGTATCATAGAGGCGGTGAAAGAGTACAAATATATCCTCCTGGACTGGGACGGCAACCTAGCGAAGACATTAGATGTTTGGCTTAATGCTGTCCGCGAAGGTATGGAGAGACAGGGAGTACATCTAAGCGATGAAGAAATTGGCTCAAGCTTCGGAGCTTTTGAAGATTATTTGGAAGGCTGGGGGATTGAGGCTAAAGATGCTGAGGCAGTGACAGCGCAGATTGATAGCATAGCCGCAAATAATTTACCCAAAGCAGATCTGTACCCATCGGCTGTAGAAGTATTGGAGGACTTGTATAAAAGAGGAAAAAAGTTAGCACTTATAACCACTTCCAGCCGAAACGAAATAGCACCTCTCTTTGATAAACATGGCTTAAATCGACTTTTTTCGGCAATTATTACAAGGCATGATGTAACTTTTAGGAAACCGCATGCTGAGCCACTAGAAAAAGCACTCGCCCAACTAAATGGAACTAAAGATGAGGCGATTATGATAGGAGACTCTGATAAAGATCTGGGAGCTGCTAACAACGCCGGAATCGACTCAATACTGTTCTACCCGGACGAACACACCAAGTTCTATAACATCGACGAACTTAATAAACATAAGCCTACCTATATCGTAGGTGACTTTAAAGAAGTCCTCGAAATTGTTAAGTAACCTATACTTAATACATTATATTGACAATTGTGCACTAATATAGTATCATACATATCTACGTTTGGTGGACTAATCCGCTAATTAGGTAGGTGATTTATGATTACAAATGATTCTAAGCAAGATACTATTTTAATCCTCGGTGGCGACGGTTACTTGGGCTGGAGCCTAGGTTTAGCCTTTGCACACCGAACCGATGACAATATTGTACTAGTTGACAACCTGATTAAGCGTAAGTGGGAAAAGGAAGTTGATGCCAAATTACTTCTTCCTATTAAGAAGCCAAAGACCCGAATTGCTGAGTATAAGAGAATATATGGTAAGGACAACTTGTCTTTTGAGAAGGTTGAACTGCTAGAGCAAGAAGATGTTGCTAAAGTAATACGTAAATACCGACCAACTGTCATTATTAATGCGGCTCAACAACCATCTGCACCTTTCTCTATGATGAGCCCTAAGCATACAGCTATTACATTCTCCAACAACATTCTTGGACACCTAAATGTGCTGTGGTCTATTGCCCAGATTGATAAGAGTATTAGCTATATTAAACTTGGGACGGCTGGTTGTTACATGGACACCGACACCGACTTTGTTCCTCTTGGAAAGAAGAACTTTACGTTTACACACCAAGGTAAGCAGCACAATATACTAAACAGCTTCATCCCTATGCAAGCCACTGACTTTTACCACCAATCCAAGATTAGTGACTTTCTTATAGATGATCTATGCGCCTCTTTGTGGGGGCTTAAGGTGATGACCGTTCAACAATCCACTGTCTTTGGTGCCACCATTGAAGAAAACCAGGCTCCAGAACACGCTGGATTATCAGCTCGATTCAATTACGACGCTGTCTTTAGTACAGTACTAAACCGATTCGTATGCCAGTTAGCTATAGGGCACCCTATTACAGTATATGGAGATGGTAAGCAGAAAACTGGCCTAATTAGTCTATCTGACACCGTTGATAACTTTATGCGCTTTGCCAAGACTGACATTAAACCTGGTAAACACATGGTTGTTCACAACTACACAATGCGTCTTTCTATAGATGAAATTGCTCAGAAGATGGTAGAGATCGATCCAAAGATCAAAGTCGACTACATAAGAAACCCTCGTAACGAAGGTAGTGGCAAACTGCAAAAGAAAGTTCAGGTTCATAAGCTTGTGAAAGAACCTATGGCTAAGAAGGATGAGAACCTAAAAAAGGAACTTAGCAATTTGCTTACATTTACTAAGCGCTACAAAGACAACATTGATCCTTCAATTATCATGCCTAAAGTTGAGTGGTCTGTAGAGCAAAAACTTAATGAAGCAAAAGAAGCTCAATCTCTATCAACTTACCGAACTTACCTTAAGGGCAAATTGACCGGCCGCTTGATAAGCACTACTCCTAAGTCATAAGACTGGATCTAAGGTTTAGTAACATGACTACATCCCTGCAAGCACCTAGTAATGAACAAATCTATTTAGGTAGTGAATTCCTGCCATCAGTTGATGAAGTTTATCAAAGTGCTATAGGTGAACACCCTGAGTTTGTTGAGCACGGCGAAGATGTACTGAAGGGGATTATATTTGGTGCATTAGAGCGAATCGACCAATTGGAAGAAGAAGCTCGAATGCCTCTTACCATTAGTCCAGAAACTGCTGAGAATGTCGAAACTATATGGATATTTTCAGGTACTGGAAGCTATGATGAACGTTTCAAGCCAGAAGATAATCCTAGACTACAAGTTACGCCTTGGTTGGGTGGAATGGACCGTGCACGACTGAGTCATGGTGCTCGTATTGCCAGAAAAATCGCTGAAGTCCGTAGCGGACAGGCAGATGTGACGCGTGGACCGCTTGGGGATTTTGAGAGTCGTATTGAGCGAACTAGGAAACTTATTGCTGAGTTTGGCCCAACTATTGTCTATAACGGTTATTTAGTAGAAACTCGCAACGCTGAAGATGTACTTGGGCGAGATGGTCTTATTATCCCAGCCGAAAAGGCTAAGATTTTGCACGCCGATCTTAAATTTACATCTGATCAGTTCACGAACTTCGAGTATGCTGATACGCCTGGAGCCAAAATTAAAGACGTCGTTATTGTTAGTCACGCACCACACTTAGGTGGTCGTATTACCAATATTGCTAAGAAGTATGATCCCTTTACTGAAGGATCTGTTCCTTATCTCTCGCCAGTTCCAACGCCTGTTGAGGGTCGTCGAGAATTTGCTATGATGGAAGCACGAGGATTATTGTGGTATATCTATGGAAAGGGTGATGCAGCCGGTGCGCCGCATACATACCGACTCCTTACTCAACCCGGTCTTGGATCAAACAGCTTAGACATCTAAAAATATATGAACGACCAAAACAAAACAAACAAAATGAAAGACAAAGTATTCCTGAGTTACACCACCGTAGCTCCTATGAGAGAAGCCTCGTATAAAGCTGTTAGGCAGTTTGTAGATGAGTTCTATGAAATAGGGCCGCCAGAGGTCTTATATAAGTATGATCCAATGAGCGAGGAACTCGCCAATCAAGCCGCCCAACTACTTAATTGTGATCCAGAAGAGATCACCTATACCAAGAACACTACTGAGGGGATCATTATTGCCAGCGAGTCACTGCCGCTGGACAGGGGTGATGAAATCCTAGTACTGGCTAATGAATACCCAGCTAACTTACTTCCTTGGATGAAGAAAAGAAAAGATGGCATTAGCGTAACTATCGTTCCAGGAATGGATAACGACAAAGCTTTTGCTGACCTGCTTTCTAAGATTGGCCCCAGGACTAAGGTAATCGCTATGTCTTACGGCCAGTGTTATGACGGTTATATAGCAAATCTACCTCTGTTATCTAGCATATGTCGGGAAGAGGGCATATTTCTGGTTATTGATGCTGCCCAAACTGTTGGAATACGAAAAATTGATCTCAAAAAGACACCTGTCACTTCTTTGTCGGCAGGGGGCCAAAAATACTTGCAAGCCGGCATGGGAACAGGACTGCTGTATGTAAATAAAGAGGTTATGCCTAAGCTACGTGACTACAAAGTTGGTATACGAAGCATGGATCACTTCGACGAGAACTTCTATGTTCTCAAAGATACTGCTGCGCGTTTCCAAGACGGTACTCAGAACTTATATGGAATAGTATCGATGATTGCGGCACTCAAAGAGATAAACGAGACTGGAATTGAGAATATAGAGAAGAAGAACCTTGAGCTGCTGGCTGAGATAAAGTCAGTTCTGAGAAAGTACAACATACCTTTCATCGATAACGGTGATCAACAGGGGAATATCGTAGCCATGACAGTTGATGACTACCAAGGGTTATTTGAGTACTTAAAAGATAAAGGCGTATATATAAAGCCTATTAAAAATGTTGCAAGATTGTCCTTTATCCACACTACTCCTATAGAAGACGTGGAGAAGATGGCCAAGTTGACTCGTGATTGGCTAGACAGTAAGGCTTAAATATCAGATGGGGAGAAGTCTCCGGCGGGTAGAAAATGTGGTTTTCGACGCCAAACAGCAGAAGTTACTCTCTCAAGCCGACGTTGATGACGCATAATTGATTCGTCATTGCCAGGCTTTGCTCCAATCATGAACAGTGAAGTCATTATAGTGGTGAGCATTTCCTTATTATCCTCGGCCAAAGTGTAGCGCTCAGGTATTGGATAGGGCGCTATATCAACTTCCGGGAATACAAGCTGGCCCAGACGCTGGGGTCTATCATACTTGAAGTGTAGGCTATCACTAACCAAGCCAAGCTTTTTGCCAGGACCCATTTCGCCAAGAAGTGGCCTAGCATCAACCAGATTTTCTACTGTACTAATGGAGTTTTCGGCAGCAACAAACTTTGTTCCATCCAAGAAATTTCCTAGTTCATTGTCCTCGATAAATTCTTCGGCGTGTGTCAGCATGGCGCCGCCCTCAGTAGGCGTTTCAATACCGTAAAAAGTTTGTTCCCAAGATCGTCCACCAGTCATGACCACAACCTGAGGTTGAAGGATCGTGGCCAGAACAACGGCTACTTCAGCCCTGTGAAAGCCAGTATCACTAAGTAGACCATTTTGATTAATTCCACGACCTAGGACTGCTATAGCGTCTAGCTGACGCTCAGCTCCCAAGTCTATCATCTGTATTTCTGCTACCATAATTTAGATAATATATAACATATTTGACCCAGTAACTAAAAGGTTATTATCTCACACCCCTGTTAGTACGTTATCTTTTGCCTATTAAAGTATTTGACAATAAAGCAAAGAAAAGGTATAATAAGCATTAAAGTAATAATTTAGCTGTGGAAGAAAGAGTTGATTAAAGAGTTATGTTAAAAAAGATCGTAGCAATCTTATCCTCATTACTAGTACTGGCAGGGACATTAATGCCAGCAGCTGCTGCTTTTGCGGCTACTCCTACTAATCTGATAGCTAACCCCCTTGTCGAAACTCCTAGTTCTACTAATTCGGCTATGCCTGAGGGCTGGCTAGAGGGTAACTGGGGAACTAATACTACGTCTTTCTCATACCTAAAAACTGGCTACGACAGTACTAACAGTCTTGAAACTCAAATGACTAGCTACACCAGCGGTGACGCTAAGTGGTACTTCACACCAGTTAATGTCTCAGCTAGCACTAGCTATACTTTCAGCGATTATTACGAATCTAACGTTACCACTGAAGTCGTTGCACAACTTAGTGACGCCAGCGGTAACTTAACATACTTAGACCTAAGCGACGCTTCAGCTAGCTCAACTTGGGCTCCATACACTAGTTCATTTACCACATCCAGTACTACAACTTCTGTAACTATCTTTCATTTAATCGAGAGTGTCGGTTCTCTTACAACTTCTGACTTCTCATTAGAACTAACTCCTACTACCACTCCACCTGTAACTCCAACCCCTCCAGTTACTCCTACTCCTCCGGTCACCCCCAACAACCTTATTGCTAACCCCTCAATGAGCGCATCAACCAGCACCCCTGCTACTATCCCTAGCGGATGGGCACAAGGTAGCTGGGGAACCAATACACCAGCTTTTACTTATTCAACTAGTGGATACAGCGGCAACGATGCTGTTGAAGTAAATATGAGCAAATATACTAGCGGTGACGCTAAGTGGTACTTCACTCCACTTACTGACCTTAGCGCGGGAACAACTTATACATTCAGTGACTACTACGAGAGTAATGTAGCAACTGACGTCCAGGTGCAATACGAAAGCACTAGCGGAGTTTACAGCTACGCTGATCTTGGTCCAGCAGCGGCCAGCTCAGCTTGGAAGCAGTACAGTGGTGAATTTTCGGTTCCAACCGGCACTGCTAACGTTACGGTCTTTCACCTAATCCAAAGTGTGGGTAGTCTTACTACATCTGATTATTCGCTCACTGCCGCGACAACAAGCCCACTACCAAGTGTCTCGATTAGCGCTCCTGCGGCCAACGCTACAGTTAGCGGCACCACTACTTTGACTGCCACAGCTACAAACGACATAAATGTCCAATTTGAAATCGATGGTACAAAGATTGGCGTCCCAATGAATCCTCCATACAGCACAAGCTGGGACAGTACTTCGGTTTCTAACGGAACTCACACAGTCAGCGCAATTGCTACCAACTCAACTAGTCAAACTACAACATCAAGCCCAGTAACCATTACTGTTAGCAATCCTACGAAAACTACTACTAATATGATCCAGAATCCCATGGATACTACCACTGATCCTAACACTCCTAGCCAACCACTATATTGGTCACCATCAGGTTGGGGAACTAACACAGCAACATTCAGCGACACTACTGGTGGCTACAACGGTAGCAATTCACTAAACATCAATATGACTAGCTATGCTAGCGGTGATGAAAAGTGGACTTTCCCAAATGAGACTATTACTCCTGACACTCAGTACAACTTTACCGATTACTACAAGTCTAATGTCAACACAGTTGTTGATGCTGTATTCAACCTAAGCAATGGTAGCACTGACTATGAATATATCGGTCTGCCTAGCCCAGCTAGCACTTGGACAAAGTTCTCTAGCGACTTTGTCGTACCTTCTGGTACAACCTCAGTTACTATCTATCACTTAATACAGAGTGTTGGCAGCCTATCTACTTCAGACTTCTCAATGACTCCTTACACTCCAGTAGCTTTCAAACGAGCGCTAGTTAGCCTGACCTTTGACGACGGCTACAGCAGCACTTACCAGTACGCTGAACCACTACTTGACCAATACGGTTACAAAGCTACTCAGTTCATAATCACTGACCTTGTTGGTCAGACTGGTTACATGACTGACGCCGACCTAGTTGCTATGAACAAGGATGGCCAGGAAATCGCTAGCCATACCGTCACTCATGACGACATGACTCAAGAGACTGCAGCAACTCTTAAGAACGAGTTAGCTACTTCTCAATCTACACTTCAGACCATAACTGATGTAAAGCCAACTGACATAGCTTACCCATACGGTGACTACGACGCTACAGTACAGGCTGCAACTAAGGCTTACTACACAGGTGCTCGTGGTGTAGAAGATGGTCTAAACAGCAAAGACAACTTCAACGCTATGGACCTTAAGGTACAGAACGTTTACGACTCTACTACAACTGCAGAGATTGCAGACTGGGTAAAGCAGGCTCAAGCTACAGACACTTGGTTAATCCTTGTCTACCATTCTGTCGACCTAACAACCAATGCTTTTGATGGAACTAGCGAATACAACGTTACTCCTACGAATCTTAGTGCGCAGCTAGCTGCAATTAAGAGCAGCGGCATAACAGTAGAGACCATGAAAGCTGGTCTTGCTGAAACCGAAGCACAGCTTTAAAACCAAAAAAGTAATAACTCATTAAAAGACAGTTTGCCTAACATTATTGGCAAGTAGTTCAAATGGTAATTTTAGGAACATAACACCTATCTGAAGCCTTAAATAGTATCAAAATAGTAATATATTATGGTGTTTGTGTCAAAGTTAATGCATAAGTACTTATGCTTGCGTTAACTTACTAATTCACTGAGCATTGATTTGAGTTCGCGACTTACCGCAGCGACAGAAGACGACGATTCTTCCTCGTCCATGAATATAACTCTATATGATCGACTATTAACGCCGCTAAGCCGAGCTGAGGCTTCAGCATGTTCTTGAGTGTCAGCAATTATAAACTTACAGGACGCTAGCCATTGTCTATAAAAGAAGGTTGAGTAGCGGGCCACGCTACGCATAAATTTGCTTCTGAGCGACGGACTTTCATTTTCATTAGCCCAAGCCAAGGGGACAATAAATTCATCAAAGATTATTGGTTTACCGCCCGAGAACAGTATTAAAAAGGGTAGGAGTTCCTGGCCTCGGAAGGTCAGTAGATAAGCATCTGGTCGAAAGTTTTTATGTAGCTTATAAATTCCTATAAGTATCTCGGGATAACGTAGCCAGGACTTATGGACATTGACCAATGTTTTTGTATTGAACTCCGAGATAGATTCCATACCAACTCTTAGAGTCTTAGTTCTTGCATAGTCAGGATTCTTGTAGCAACTTACAATCGCTACTTTGAGTCTGGGCATGACATAATTCTATCACTGCTTTAGTTCAGCTGAATAAACAACGTTGCCGCTCACGTAATACTAAAGTCTCCATAGTATACTTGCTTGTAGTATGTTGCTTCTGTTAATTAGCTTTCTAGCTGGTATTCTGACCATTCTTGCGCCATGCGTTTTACCATTATTGCCAGTAATAATTGGTGGATCAGTTAGTGGTGAAGTAAAAGACAAGGCTAGACCATATATAATCGCCGGCTCTTTGGCGGTGGCCTTAATCTTCTTTACGCTGCTACTCAAAGTAAGCACGGTATTAATCAATCTTTCTCCTAATGTCTTGGACTACATTTCAGGAGGGCTGCTTGTACTGCTAGGCCTTATATCTATGGTTCCTGAGGTTTGGGAAAAACTGATGATTGCTTTAAACTGGCAGGCTGCCTCCCAACGCTTCTTGGGCAAGGGCGAGAGCAACAAGGGCAAATATGTTGGTCCCATCTTAATCGGTATTGCTCTTGGTCCAGTATTTGCTAGCTGTAGTCCAACTTATGCCTTTATTCTAGCCTCAGTCCTTCCACATAGTTTTCTTAGCGGCTTAATATATCTAATTACATATAGTATTGGCCTGGTAATAGCACTACTGGTTGTATCACTGGTCGGCAGAAAAGTAATATCTCGCTATCAATGGGCAGTGGATACCCACAGTCTGTTTCGAAGAATCATCGGCATAATATTTATTATTATCGGCATAGCTATAATCGCCGGCCAAGAAATCAGGATCGAAACTTGGGTGGCAAACCATTTACCGTTTGATGAAACAAGAATAGAACGCGTCTTACTGCAAAAACAAAACAAAAATTCTCTTATACATAAACTAAGTACTGATATATCAAATGCCGGTGTACTAAACGTCCAACCAACCCCAGCTCCTCAGTTTATAGGACTCACTAACTGGATAAACTCTCAGCCCCTGACAATATCGGGTTTGAAAGGGAAGGTAGTGTTAGTCGACTTCTGGACTTACTCGTGTATCAATTGTATCCGTACCATTCCATATGTTGAAAAGTGGTACCAAACCTATGCCGATCAAGGCCTTGTAGTGGTTGGAGTCAGCACACCGGAATTTGCTTTTGAACATAACCCGGCCAACGTTGCTGCCGCTGTTAAAAATGATAAGATTACATACCCCGTGACCCTGGATAACAATGACGAGACTTGGAATGCCTTTGATAACGATTCGTGGCCAGCGGATTACCTTATAGATAAGAGTGGTAATATCCGCTATGTATCTTTGGGTGAAGGTAGTTACGGCACAACCGAGAAGGCTATTCAAATACTACTTGGTATTAATAAACCCCTTGTAACACCAACTTCAAATGTTCCCATTACGTCTAGCCAAACTCCTGAGACCTATTTTGGTACTAATCGAACTTCAGACTTTGTGGGTAGTCCTATGGAGAATGATGGAACAGCTACCTTTACACCAGCGCCTGCCAGTGCTCTGGCCGCAAATGACTGGACGCTTGGAGGATCGTGGAATATATCTTCGGAATATATAACTAGCGAGAGTAGTAAGTCGACATTAACATTTAAT
>CAJCIR010000059.1 GCA_903970425.1 Chlamydiota bacterium
CAGGCGGGCATATTGTTCTTCTTGGCAGATCTCTTTCTGCCTGGCCCGCAGCTACCTTTTAATCTTCTCTTATTAGATAGGGTCCCCCATCAAAGACTGATCATTGGCCTGGGCTTTTTGGGATTAATACATATGTTGTACGTAATGCGGAAGGTTTCTTTAGTTAAGATATCCAAGACTTGGTTGTATTTAATAGGTTTAGGGTACGGGCTGTTATGTTTCTTGGTAATGTTAGCCTTCGGAGCGTTTACGCGTAGCCATTTTCCTATATTTATATCCAACTGGGGCTTGATTATCGCTAGTGCTGGCTTCTTCAGCTTAATAATAGTGGCCGTCTTAATCAAAAAACCAGTTTGGGCTGCGGGGCTTCTACTGATATTTACAGTTGGATCTGTCATTCGAACTACTCCCTTATACCAGGGCCTTGGCCCACTAGTAAACAATAAAGCGTCAGTAGCAATAGCAGCTAGCTCTCCTAAAAACAGTCGTTGGGGCGTAGTTGATGATATATACCTAGAAAATTTTGCGGCTATTAGCAATCGAGATTCTATTACTGGCACACAGTTTTACCCGGATCTTTCATTTTGGAGCAAAGTAGAGGGCTCTTCAGGTGCAGACATCTACAATCGCTATGCTCATGTCCTCCTTTCCACTACCCAGGGAAACGTGCCGTTGATGTTAGTGGCGCCTGATCACTTCAATGTTGCCCTAAACTGCACTCCTTTTATTGAGAATAATTTTGACTTCCTGCTGGCTGCCCATCGTATAGATTTACCATGCCTAACTCTCAATAAGACGACCTCTTATCCATACATTAATTTCTATATCTACCGCGTTGGCCACTAGACAGATACATAAGCTCCTTGCACTATTTTTTTTATACCACTACAATAAAAAGTGGATATATAAAATAAATAGCCTAAGTAAAATAAAAGCATGCCTGTAAACAAGAAATCCAAGCGCAGCAAATTTAGGGTCTCCAAGCTAATAATAGGAGTCGTTGTTCTAGTAGTTTTAGTTCTTGTTGTTCTTGAACTAACTAACACCACTCACTTTTTTCATAAGGCATCTGATGTTATCCCAAGTACCAGTCCAACAATAACCTCGTCTTCAGGTACTAAATCAGCTAACGGATCAAGTACAGCGACGAGTAACACCTCTACAAATACGACCAATACGACAACTAACACAACAACCTCAACTAATCCGAAAACTGGGTCTCCCACTGCCTCTACAGCACCATTGCTTGCCCCATTCGGTACTTTTGTTAGCGACCACCACCCCAATTTGAGCGGTAGCCCAGCTCCGAGTGCCGAACAATCTGTCTGTAACACCACTCCGAGCGCGACCTGCTACATCAGTTTTACGAATAATGGCGTGACTAAGAGTTTAGCCACACAGACCGCAGATAATAATGGTTCAACTTACTGGAGTTGGGACGTAAATAAGAATGGTTTGAGCGCTGGTGATTGGACCGTCACCGCTTATGCAACACTTAATGGGGTAACCAGTTCAACTAAAGATCCCCAGACCCTGGATGTATCACCATGAGTTTTCGTAAGTATATTCTTCTGTCCTGCATCGCATTTTTTGCAGTGGCATTGATTATATTTAACTCTGGCCTTGCAAACGCCTTCACCTCCAACCTAGTAATGGACGATGGTGTATTTGATGATGTTGGCTCAATGTCCGCAGCTCAAATTGATGCCTGGCTAAACAATAATTTTGGCGCAACTAGCTGTATTAGTCAGGACCATGGATTCTCGGCCCCAGATCCAGTTGGTTACAATCCTACTCAGGGCTTCTTGTATGGTAACTTTGTCTCGGCCGGTCAAGTTATCTACGATGCTGCCAATGCGTATGGCTTAAATCCTGAAGTCTTACTGGCTACGATACAAAAAGAACAGAGTTTAGTAACTGGTAGCGCAGGTTGTAGTACGGAATCCTACGCCGCTGCTGCAGGTTATGGTTGTCCAGATTCCGGGTCTACCTATAACTGGAGCGGTATTTATCTATATGCCATAGACGGGGTCCAATATACAACCATTAACGGAACTTGTGTTAATAGCATTACCAAAGTTGGTTTCTCGCAACAAGTTATACATGCTGCCTGGTTGTTGAAATTCGGTGAGCAGAGATCGGAGGGCAATGTTAATTGGGCGGTAATTCAAGGTAACTGGGATAACTCAGACGATCCTCAAACATGCTACGGCGGTCCTATGACCCAAGGGACATTCGCAGTGTGCCCAGGAGGAACACCAACCTATTATGATGGCTATACAGTAATCGATGGGGTCAGCACACACATGGATACAGGTGCAACTGCCGCTTTATACTGGTACACGCCGCACTTTTCCGGTAACGAAAACTTTGATTCGATTTTCACAGCCTGGTTCGGTGGTGTCGTTAGCGCAGCGTATTACTCTTGCCATGATGCCACAAACATTGCAGGCGCTGCCATCGGAGAGCATGTCCTTCGTAATAGACTTGGCCCCGGTCAACCCGACGAACTTAGTATAACTATACCCAATGACACAGGTAGTGCCTGCGCAGAAGTACACACCTGGTTAAATAGCGGCTTCCAGACTTGGGTGGCTCATATAGCGACAAACTATCCAGCATTTGATCCTGCCAATGCAAAGCTGTTAACTGCCGATCTTTATGGTACCGGACAGACTCTGCTGTATCTGGTGGATTATCAGGGTACTCAAAGTGGAATGGTAGAAGTACACGGCTGGGCTAGTAGCGATCAGCAATGGATCAGCCACACCGCCACCAACCTCCCTTCTATAAACCCAGCTGATGGCGAAGTTATAGCAGCCGATCCGAGTGGTAGTGGGACAGATTCACTTTTCTACGTAGAATACAGCGGTACTCAAAGTGGAATGGTAGAGATCCACGGTTGGTCACCAAGCCTTACTCAATGGGCCTCACACACAGCCACTAACTTGCCCGTTTCGGGCTTTAACCCGGCCAATGATGTCATAATAGCGACTGACGCGTTCTCGCCTGGACGCGATGAGTTTGCAGTGGTCGACTATCGAGGTACTCAAAGTGGAATGGTAGAAGTACACGTCTGGGCTCCCGGAGAGCGACAGTGGGTAGCTCATATTGCCACGGTTCTACCAGCTATTGACCCAACTCAGGGAGAAATAATTTCGGCCGACCCAACTGGAGCTGGACACGATTCACTGTATTACGTTAAGTATCAAAATACTGGTAGCGGTATGGTGGAGATCCACGGTCTATCACCTAATCTTCAGCAGTGGGACAGCCATGTTGCTACTAGCGAAGGACAATTCCCTTCTGACTAGATTAAGCTAAGGCAGTTGATAGCCTGGCCCGTGCTGTACGAAATTGTCGTTATAATAGGGGTCTCTTAGTAGGTACACTCTCCAATTTTTTCGCATGTAATCAGAAGCTTTTTTAAGTTCGTCGTCATCACGATCACTTCCAGTAATTTTACCGACCGACATTGATTCGTAGTGATAGAGTTCAACGAAAGGAGTGTAAAGGTTGTAGTAGCCCTTATCTAAAAGCTTCAGACAAAGATCAACGTCATTGTAAGTGACTCTCAGCCTTTCATCGAAGCCGCCTACCGAATCAAATTTCTTTCTTTGGACCATCGAGCAAGCAGCAGTCACTGCTGCTGTATTTCTGATGTTATTTATATAAATATTAACCGTAACATCAAGAGTCGGATCAAGGCCATAGAATGGGTGAAATGCAATGTCTCGTTCGCTTAGTACTACCCCGGCGTGTTGAATTGTTTCGTTCGGGAAAAGTAGCTTACAACCAACCATGCCTATTTCGGGACGTTGAGCTTGTTCTAGAAGGCCTTCTATCCAGTCGGAGGTAATTATCTCCGTGTCGTTGTTCAAGAAAAGTAGGTATTCTCCTTTGCTGTTAACAGCTCCGTAATTGCAGGCTCCAGAGAAGTTAAACTGTTTATCCCATTTAACGATTTTTATTGGGTTAGTTTTTATTATTCGGGATTCATAAAAATCTAGAACTTTCTGGTCCGTACTTCCCGTATCCACGATTACAATCTCAAAAAATG
>CAJCIR010000060.1 GCA_903970425.1 Chlamydiota bacterium
TCTTCATCATCTAACAACGATGGACCTGCTGCGCCAACAGTCTCTGATTAGCCTATAAATGATAGATTTTCACTGGCAGGGCCAGATCTAGACATTAGATCAAATAATGTATCTTTATATGCGTTAACTTGTGGGGTGTTAACATCTAATATAGCGTTAGCGGCCGGTAGTGACGTGAAGTCGTAACGATCCTCCCCTAGGTGTTCTGTACCTACGATCATAAGGATATCTGGGTGATATTCATCTATTACCTTAGCTGGAGGAGCCCTCTTTACCTGAGCTCTGTATTGACCGGCAGGAACTGTGCTACCGTCTGACTCTATTGTAATATCCCATCTGTAATTTTTTCCATCTACGTGCGTTGTAGCAAGTTCTTGTCTAGTAAAACTCGGAACTGCAAGTAACCCGTTTTCCTCGTCAGTCGTCAGGCACATGACACTCTGCTCCATAATCATTCCGAGTATGCCCATTCTTTCACCCTGATTGTATACTCTGTCATACCTTATACCCCTAACTAGGTGTGCCAGATTACTGGAAAGGCTTGCAGCATATGCTTCCCCTGGAAGCTTTCTGGTAATAAGAGCTTCACTCAGGTTTCTTAAACGCGCCCCTTGTACTGTGGCAAGCGTGGTGCGACCAGATTCGTTATTCAACCACGTATCAAGTGTTTTATTGGCCTTTCTAAGTAAATTTTTTCTCTCGATATTGCTGTGTGCCCCAAGAGATGCCTCTATTGCAATCGAGCCTGTCGTCAACTGAAACCCTGGGCTCTCAATCCTACTCACTATGGGCAAGAGATCTTTTAGTTCGCGATGTAACTCAGCAGAATCTGTCTTTGGATGCAGATTGATATATTGAGCGGACGCTGCGTGGGCAGCTATTCGCTCTGGTGAGGAAACATCGTAACTAGCCATATCCCCATATTATAACATAAGAGATGCATATGGTCAAAACTACTTAGGTCTAGAAGTGCTCGCGAATATGGTGGAAGCTGAAGTTCCAGTCGGCATTAGCTTTCTTGTGGGGGTTAAAGATCCCGTCAGGATCAAATATATCCTTGGCTTCACGAAAGATCTGTAGCACTTTTTTACCATACATTTCCTCAAGCCACGGACCCCTGATCAGCCCGTCATTGTGTTCACCACTCAAGCTACCCTTGTAACTAAGAACAAGCTCATTTACTTCTTTCATTGCCGGCAAAAGCTTATCTCGTTCGGATTTTTCTTCAAGCTTCATTAACGGAATAACATGGAAGTTTCCATCACCCATATGACCAGCTACTGTTGCAAGCAAATCATACTTATCAATTATTTTGCGTAATTTTGGAAGAAACTCGGGAAGATAAGGAGTAGGCACAACTAGATCATCGATAAATGGGGCAGTGTGCTTATCTTTAACTTTTTTGCGTAGTAGGTTAAAACTCTCCCGGCGCATAATTCTAAATTTCCAGGCTTTGGCCTCAGTATCATCATCTTCTGTAGCCTCAAGTTTATATTTTTTCAGATCAGCACTCATGCCTTCTATTTTCTCGTCAACTTCACGTTGAGTGCCACCGGTAAACTCAATCAGCAAAATCATTTTAGGAATTCCTCGAAGAAGTATTAAGGCGTCGGGTATCAGGTTTACAGCTAGTTTAAAAAGGCCTTTCCATCCAATAGTCTTTCTAAAGTAGGGAAAGAATTTAATCGACAAGTCCAGAGTATAGTTATCAAAAGATTCAAAGGTAGCTGGTTTATGAGCCATGACAGTATTAATAATGTCGCCTAATTCGTCGATATTCCTCATGAAGCAAACTAAGACACCGTCGTACGGATGAGTTGGAACTAAACGAAAATGTATGTCTGTTACAAAACCTAACGTTCCTTGAGAACCAACAATAAGCTTGGTAAGGTCAAAAATACCTGTTTCGCGGTCCCAAACATCCCATAAGTTATAGCCAGTAGAGTTCTTGGTAACATTTGGTTTTGCGGCCTTAATCTCATCATAGTGCTTCTCAATTAACTCAAAAGTTTCTTTGTAAACTTTGCCTTCGAAATCTTTTTGAGCCATTTTCTTAATCAGCTCAACCTTGTTCAATGGAACAACCCTACGTTCCTTGCCGTCTGCGAATACAACATTTAGTTCAGTTACGAAATTTTCGGTCTTACCAAATTCTAAGGACTTTTCGCCTCCGGAGTTGTTAGAGACCATACCACCAACCGTGCAAAGTTCCCTCGAAGCTGGAAAGCTTGGCATCAGAGCTTTATGTTTTAGGGTTTCGGGTTCAAAGTCTCGGTAGAAAACGCCAGGCTGTACTTGGGCCTTGTGACTATCAACAGCCTCTATTTTAGTAAAATACTTGTTAAAGTCGACAATAACAGAGTCATTTATAGCACCACCAGACATGCAAGTTCCAGCACTCCGCGCTGTCAGAGATAGATTTGGAATTTTCTTTTTAAATTGATCCACTACGTCAACCAATAACTGAACGTCTTTGGAGTCCTTGGGAAAAACTATCAACTCTGGCTTAACTTCAAACAGGCTCGCGTCGTGGCTATAAAAGTCTTTAGCAGTAGCGCTGTCATCAAAGTCGCCCTTAAATCCGTTATCTGTTAATTTTTGTTTGAACCCATCCATAACGATACTATAGCAAAAACACGAGCATTTTCCTCTTGGGAATCGGCAGAATCTTGTATAATCATAACCATGTCAGATTCCGAAGAGCGAGTGCTTATAGTCGGTGGAGGGTTCGGAGGTATTAAGGCGGCTTTAAAGTTGGCTGATGATGAGCGTTTCCATGTAACTCTTCTTAGTGATAAACCCAACTTTCGATACTATCCCAGCCTCTTTCATACAGCTACCGGCGGCCGAGCTGCGCAGTCTAGCATCGCTCTAAGCAGTATTTTTGCCGAGGAATCAGTCGATATAGTTATTGGACAAGCAACAAAGATAGATAGAAAGAACAAGGCTCTGCACACTGCTGACGGTAAAGTGCACCACTACAACACACTGATATTGGCACTAGGCGTGGTAACTAACTATTTTGGTATCAAAGGCCTTGAGCAGTACGCCTACGGAATAAAATCTCTAGAAGAGGCTGAACGTCTAAAAGCTCATCTACATCAGCAGTTAACCGATGAACATGAACCGGATCTTAACTACGTCATTATTGGCGGTGGTCCAACAGGCATAGAACTAGCCGGACAACTACCCCAATACATACGCTACATTATGGATAATCATGGCATTAAACACCGAGCTATTCATATTGATCTTGTGGAAGCTGCTCCGAGCCTTGTGCCGCGACTGCCTAAGGACACCCAGCGTGCTATCGCCAGGCAACTCAGACGACTGGGCATCAGATTATACCTTGGGCAGACAGTTCAGGCTGAAACAGCTGATTCACTGATGGTTAATGGTAAACCGATCCAAAGTCATACCGTAATTTGGACTGCTGGAGTAACAAACCACCCTTTCTTCAAAGAAAATCAATTTGCCCTAACCGATCATGGCAAAGTTGTAGTCGACGAGCACCTACAAGCTGAGCCGCATATATTTGTTCTCGGAGATAACGCAGACACAAAGTACTCAGGAATGGCTCAGACCGCACTTTATGATGCCATCTTCGTAACCCATAACCTTAAACGATACTTATCCAATGAAACACTAAGAGTTTACGAGCCCAAACAACCTATTTCAGTTATCCCCGCCGGTCCACATTGGGCAGCAGTGGTAGCTGGTAAATTCCGACTCTATGGTTGGCTCGGCTGGGCTCTCCGCGAAGCAGCCGATCTAGATGGCTTCAAAGAACTAGAACCATGGTGGAAAGCTGGTGCGCAGTGGATGACAGAATTTGGTACTGAAGAGAGTTGCCCAATATGCGCTGTAGTATCACATACCTAAGTCACAAAAGGTTTTTGACTACGATACAATAGATAGTAGTGGAAGAGTTTAAAAAGGCCTACAAGGGCCTAAATTCAGAACAAAAAAAAGCTGTTGATCACATCGATGGGCCAGTCCTAGTTATTGCCGGCCCAGGAACCGGCAAGACCCATCTACTAACAACAAGAATAGCCAATATACTAGCGACTACAGACGCCCAGCCACAGAATATTCTCTGTCTAACTTTCACTGAAAGTGCTGCCCACACAATGAGAGAACATTTGACAGCAATACTTGGCAGAGCGGCTTATGATGTTAGTATCAGCACCTATCACGGTTTCGGCAACGAGTTGATTCGCCGTTATCACGACTATTTTGGTGAGACAGCAAATCAACACGCTGTTGAAGAACTAGGTATAGACAAAATAATCAGGGATATCCTAGAAAAGCTGCCATACTCTAATCCTTTAAAGGGTGACTACTACGTCCGAGATATTAAATCGCTAATCAGTGATGCTAAGAGGGCTCTACTTACTCCCAACGATTTCCTAGATATAGCGGCTAGTAACCAGAAGTTTTACAAAGAAATTGAGGTGCTTATCAAAAGTACCATGAAGGACTTCAAACGTGTTGATAAAACATCTGGAGCGTTATTTCAAGATATGGCAAGTAAAACAGCAAGTCTAGTGTCCTATAGCGATGATAATAGGTTCCAGCCACTTAGTTATTATTGGCAAAAAGACATCGAGCGTGCGCTGGGAAAGTGGGAGGAGAGTGGCAAAACTCAGCCCCTAACTGCTTGGAAGAACAGCTGGCTAACCAAGGATGAAGACGGGGAATTTATTATTGTAGGTTCTGCCAATAACTCAAAAATAAGGGCATTTGCAGAAATATATGAACGATACGAAAAATCTCTACTTGCCGAGCACGGTTATGATTACGACGATATGATTACTCAAGCTATTGATGGCTTAGAGAAACATGCAGACCTAAGATATACACTCCAAGAGACCTACCAATATATCCTACTCGACGAGTTCCAAGATACTAATGCGGCTCAGCTGAAACTTATTGAACTGCTTACCAATAATCCAGTTAATGAGGGACGGCCAAATGTCCTGGCCGTTGGTGATGACGATCAAGCAATTTATGCTTTCCAGGGGGCCGATTACTCACATATGTTGGCTTTCACTCGAATGTACAGCGATGTTGAAGTGATTACGTTGACTAAGAACTATCGTTCGACGAGTCAGATATTACAGCTTAGTAGTGCGATATCCAGCCAGATAACTGAGCGGCTACAATCTCATTTGCCTCGTGTTGATAAGACATTGTCGGCTAATATTTCGGACATCACCCCCAGTCACGTGGCCCGCTATGAATTCAAAAGTGACGTGGCCCAATACGCCTGGATAGCTCAGGAAATAGACAGACTAATAAAGTCAGGCACCGCGGCTAAGGAGATTGCTGTAATAGCTCCTCAGCATCGCTATCTCGAGCCCCTGGTACCGTACTTACACCATGGCGGGATATCGGTTCGTTATGAGAAGAGAGAGAACGTTCTAGATGATCCATTAATTGTAAAAATAGTTGTCATGGCTAAACTGATCTTATCTCTGGCAAGCCAAGATTACGACGAAGTGGATAGTCTTTGGCCAGAAGTTCTGAGCGACGATAGCTGGGGACTGGCAACTGAGGAATTATGGAAACTATCGTGGTCCGCTTATGATGACAAAAAACATTGGAACAACTTACTTATTGAATTACCACAGACTCACGATATAGTTCTTTTCTTCACAAAACTTTCCAGCCTAGTAAAGCACGAAACACTAGAAACAATGCTCGACTATATTATTGGGGTTACGCCGTTGTCACTCGGGCCTGGAAAGGAGAAAACTTATCGGTCACCACTATACAACTATTACTTTGGTGAAGATGCTGCCGATTCTGAGGTTGGTGACTTTTGGCAATTACTATCAAATATGACCGTTCTGCGACAGCATTTACGCGAATACAGTTTGGAAAGGACCGCACCTCTTCTGCTAGGCGACTTCACTAAATTCGTTGACGATCATAGACTCGCCAACATCAACATTATAAATACTAGTCCATATTATGAGTCGGTTGATGCCGTACAGCTGATGACAGCATATCGGGCCAAGGGCCAGGAATTTACGACTGTCTTTGTAGTAGGTTGCCTGGACGAGGTATGGGGAAGTGGAGCTCACCGCCAATCCTCAATGTTGGCATTACCTGCAAATCTCGAATATATACGTTATGCCGGTGCCACGGCGGACGAGCAACTAAGACTTTTCTTTGTTGCTCTAACTCGAGCCAAACGAAACCTGTACCTGACTAGCTATCTGAGTACCTACACTAATAGACCATTGAACAGACTGAAATTCTTAGGCGAAGTAACTCACGAAAATGGTGGCGTGGAAAGTCCTTTGCTACCAGCAGGCGGGACAATGGTCCATAGATTAGATACATCTGCGCCAGAACTAGTAACGCTAACATTATATTGGCACACTCGCCATAATGAGGCTGCTGGCAGAGCAGAGCTAAAAGCTCTACTAAGTCCTCGGCTACAACACTTCCAGCTAAGTCCAACTCATGTCAATCAATTCGTCGACGTACTCCGCGATGGACCACGTTATTTCTTTATGAATACGCTGCTACGCTTTCCGCATGCTAGACAACCAAGCGCTGAGTACGGTAATGCCATACACGAAAGTCTCGATTGGCTATATAGCTATGCAAAAACTAATAGCCGACTACCTGATGAGAAGTCGTTGCTTAACTATTTTGACCAACAACTAGCCCAAAAAAATCTGAACAAAGAGCAAACAAAACAACTCAAAGATCGTGGATCGGATACTCTAAACGCCTATCTAAAAAGAAAAAGGGACAGCATTAATTCCAACGTAGAGACTGAATTCAACTTTCGCCGCGAGGGTGTCTTCGTGGACAATGCCCATCTTACTGGGAACATTGATAAGCTAATAATAGATAAGCCCAACAAGAAAATTACTGTTGTTGATTATAAGACAGGTAAGAGCCATAAGAAGTGGTCCAATGATTTAGTGTTACATAAATATCGTCAGCAACTATACAGCTATAAGATTCTAGTTGAACGATCTCATACTTTTTCGGGATATAGCGTTGACGGTGGTCTTCTGGAATTTGTAGAGCCTGATAGCAACGGGCAGATCAATGAATTATTTATACGCTTTGATGATGCCGAGCAGAAAAAAGTTGAGGACCTAATTCAAGCAGTCTGGCACCAAATAATGAACCTAGAGTTTCCAGACGTAAGTGCCTATTCTCCCAGTCTGAAAGGCATCGAGGACTTCGAAAATTATCTTATAGGCAAAGATACCTCCAAATAAAATCGTCCCCACCAAAATGATAGGGACGACTCCTTTTAGTATGTATTTGACTGTTACTTTTTCTTAGCCTTGCTCGTCGCAACTGTGTTATTGGCAAAGAGCAAGCTATAGAGATTGAAGCCGATAATCGAACCGACAATAGGACCAAGCACGTATGTTCCCCAGCTCCATGAGCGGATACCTAGCGCTACTGCAGGGTTTAATATGCCGTTTGATGCGGCGGAAGCGAATACGATACCTAACGTAAGAGCTAGGCCGCCTGTTACGGCAAGCTTGACACCCTTGTAGTCGTTGTATACTGCAGCGGCTACTCCAAAGGCGAATATAAATGTTCCGACTGCCTCTGCTAGCATTACGCGAGCTTCGTAGTGACCAGCAATGTTAGTAAGTTTGTTATTAACAAAGTAGGTGAACAAAAGATAGGCTAGGTAAGCACCAAGTATTTGACCAGCGATTACAAAAACAGCTTCTATAGTTTTAATTTTGCGAAGAGTCCAAAGTCCGATGGTAATAGCAGGGTTTATTTGCGCAGTCCAAGACTTGCCGATAGCCAGTAGCCAAAAGCTAAATGCCAGTCCTGCAGCAATTGCTATAAAGTAGGGAAGAGCCAGAGACGATACTCTAACTGCTAGTATTATGCTTGTTAATACACCCGCACCTAAGAACTCGCCTACCACCCTGGCGGCCAATTTTTTTTCAACCATACGAACTCCCTCCGTAGATTCATTTAGTTATTGGAAAAATCGTACCATGACATTCAGAACCTGTAAAGGACTTATGCACAAGGTTCTAGATAAGCGGCCCCTATTGGTGGCGTGTTCGTCGCCTAAGATTGGCTACCTGGAGACGAACGCCCTGTCGGTCTATAAGTCCTTGAGCGTGTTCTAGACTTACTTGGTCCTTAGCCTCGGCCTTCATCTTCTGAGCGCGTTCGTAGGCTTTCTGGGCCTCAGCCTCATTGATCTCATCGGCGTGATCAGCCTCGTCTACTAGAACTCTCAAAATGTTATTATCGATCTCAATAACGCCCCCATAGGTTGCGTAGTGGTCCATTTTTGTGTCTGAATCTTTAGCGTCCCGGCGTACCGAAATCACGCCATTAGTGGCTACTGTAATAAGTGGCATGTGGTCTTTGAGTATACCAATCTGACCATCTAGAGTGGGTAAAATAACCTCGTAAACGTCCTGCTCAAACTTTGTTCCACTAAGAGTTACTAATTGAAAATGCATGGTTGCTCCGATTGCCCCAACCCTATTTCAGGAGGCAATGGCCTCACGGTAACTAGTTGTATATAAACATCGTTGACTTCCTGTTGGAGGACATTAAAAAGTTCTGGCTTTTGTACTTCACCGATGCTATTAACCCACTCATGTGGAATTCTGGCAGCCACTTCGACTGCTTTTTTGTCGACTATTTCAGACTCGGCTTCAGTTAGATGCCATTGGTTAATCACGACCAACCTCTTTGATATCACCCTTCATATAGAAGTCTGATTCTGGTCGATCATCGTGTTTACCTTCAAGTATCTCTTTGAAGCCGGCGATAGTGTCCTTGAGAGGAACGTATTTTCCTGGCTTACCAATAAAGACTTCAGCGACGTGGAAGGGCTGAGTTAAGAACCTCTGTATACGACGAGCACGGGCTACAGTCTGCTTATCCTCGTCAGACAGTTCTTCCATACCAAGGATCGCAATAATGTCTTGTAGGTCCTTGTATCGCTGTAGAACTCGTTGTACTTCGCGGGCCACGTTGTAGTGTTCTTCACCAACAATCTCAGGGTCTAGGATCGTTGAGCTTGAGTCTAGTGGATCAACCGCTGGATATAGACCAAGCTCGGTCAATGCACGGGACAAGGCAATGGTAGAGTCAAGGTGAGCAAAGGTTGTAGCTGGAGCTGGGTCAGTGAAGTCGTCAGCCGGTACGTAGACGGCTTGTACAGATGTAATAGAGCCTTCTTTGGTACTGGTAATACGTTCTTGCAGCTGGCCCATTTCTTGAGCCAAGTTTGGCTGATAACCTACAGCTGACGGTAGACGACCCAATAATGCCGAAACCTCGGCTCCGGCCTGAGTAAAGCGAAAAATGTTGTCGATAAACAACAAAACGTCGTTACCCTTATCACGGAAACCTTCAGCTACAGTCAGCCCGGAAAGGCCAACTCGAAGTCGAGCTCCTGGTGGTTCATTCATCTGCCCAAATACAAGTGAGGTCTTGTCGAGCACGCCTGATTCAGCCATTTCG
>CAJCIR010000061.1 GCA_903970425.1 Chlamydiota bacterium
ACGATTACCCCAACTAGTACTTCACCACAAGCTACCCCCTTATCTACTGGCACAGACAACGCTAGTCTTACCAGTGATCTTTCCAACGTTAACGACGGCATTAGCCAAAGCAACTTAGACTCGGCAGCATCTAATAATGCAGTTAACGACCAACAATCACAGATAACTGTACCAACCAATTAAAGGAAGTTTAATATGAGAAAATTGATTGCCAACAGAAAACTTACACTCACTGCAGGGATAATAGCAGTAGTTGGTCTGATGACTATTCCAAGTCTGGCCATGGCTAAAAGTTCAGCTACTACCAAAACAACAACGACTCCCAATAGCGCGCTATCTGCCTCCGAACAGCAGCAGCACCTTGCCAATATTAAGACTAAGGGCGATGCTGAGATAACCCGTCGTCTAGCTCAACTTAATAAACTTGACGGGGTTATTGCTGCAGCAGTTCATTTAGCTCCAAGCGATCAGGCTGCCCTAACAGCAGAAGTGAATACTGAAGTCAGTGGCCTAACTGCTCTACAAACAAAACTTAACTCTGAGACAACACTTAGTGAAGCAATTATTGATGCCCAAAGTATTATTTCCGAGTACCGTGTCTTTGCTCTAGTCACTCCTAAAATCTGGTTAATTAAAACAGCTGATGACCAACAAGCAGTGGAGACTAAACTAACGGCTCTTTCTGCCAAGCTCCAGTCTAGAATAACTGCTGATCAGACTGCCGGTAAGAATGTTGCCTCATTACAAACTACGCTTAACGACATGATTGCCAAGACAAACGCCGCTCAATCTATCTCAAGCTCAGTTGAGTCTGCAGTTTTGCCCTTACAACCATCTAACTATGATGCTGATCACAGTATTCTTAGTGGCTACATCACACAACTAAACACTGCACGGGGTGATTTTCAAACAGCCTACACTGACGCCAAGACCATAGTCAGTGATCTAAAAGCTCTCTAGTTTTTAATATTGGTTTGAGAGGAAGTTAACTTAGTTATTGTTGAATGGCAGGAGCTGAGGATTCGCCTATTATAAGTATAAAGTTCGGATTAGAAGAGGCGGTTTCTAGTTGTTGAGTAGTTACATAGTTACCATACAAGCTCTTTAGCAGAGCAAGAGTTGCGGGGTCGCTGCCATCAGAGTTATCGATAATTATATTATTTGGATAGAGTTTGCTGGCATCGGCTATGCTAGTTACGTTAACTCCTTTAGTTTCTAAGGTAGCTTGTGCCTCTTTAGCCAAGCCATCAGTATTGCTACCGTTGAGAACAACCACGTTGGCATCCTCCTTAACAACCGGGTTGGATGAAACTAATCGCTGGTAATAGCCCTGAACCTGACTAAAGTCGTCTACACCGGCGGTTGGTATCAGTGCATCTTCGCCATCAGGCGCAGTATAGCTGGTAAGCAAGGGGTTGGATCCGCTATCACTGTAAGTCAATGACTGCAGGGCATTATCATTCACCCCTTTGCTTAGTTGATCTATTTTCAACACGTCAGCAAGGGACATGTCAGTCTGAACATTATTACCAATAGCATCGAAGAGCTGACCGATTTTAATAGGGTTGGTAATGATGCCAAGGCTTGATGCCTTATCCTTCAATGCAACCAACATCTGACGTTGATGCATAGTTCTATCGAAATCAGAGTTCGGAAAACCGTAGGAAATATCTCCGGCGCTATTATCGCCTCGAGCGCGTGCTAAGTTCAAAGCTTCCTGACCATTTAACGTGTCCTCACCGTTCGACAGTTGCAAGTTAGTATAGGCGTCATATAGTCCTCTAGGATCGCCACTTTGGATATTCACAGTGATCCCACCAACAGCATTAACAGCATCCTTAAAAGCGGTGTAATCAATTAGGGCGTAATAGTCGATAGGTATACCAAGATCGTTTTGAACTATCTGTTGAAGCTGTCCCATTCCACCACTAGGCAGGTTCGGTGCGCTAAACTTTGAGGCGTCGTTAGCGGAATTGATCTTTGCATGTTGATTAAGCGAGGGTATGTTTACCCAAAGATCTCTAGGGACGCTTAGTAAAAAGCCGGTATTATTCTTTATATCAATGCTGACGATCATTATTGAGTCAGTTAGCTGACCTCCCTGGTGTCCAGGGTCGTCAGCTGAGTCACCAGCCAACAGAATATTAATTCTTCCCGACTTCTCTCCGTTTACAACCGTATTACTAAATAAACCACCGATGTTGCTGGCAATACTACCGCCAAAAACCTTAACGGTGTTTTTGAGAAACTTATAGCTGACCCAGCTTCCACTGACTACCACTAATAGAAGTACAAGCGCTACCCCACCAGCCACAATTCTCCTATAGATTAGTTTATGGAATATCCCGAGTTGAGCACGGGGGGTTTTAACAATATCTACCGCTGGCTCAGATGGTAAGTCTTCTTTATGTGTCTCGGGCTCTTTATTAATCTCACTAGGCGGTCTTAGGTAGCTCTGGGGATATTGGTTGGCCTTATGTGCAGCTGCTGCAGTGGCCGCGTGGTGTTTCTCCTCCGTTGCTTTGGGTATATAAAGGTGTCTATTCCTGGCCGTAGGTCTTTGTGCAGCGGTCATGAAACCATCAAGACTAAGACTTGTGTGTTTTATTCGTGGTCTTTGTCTATTTGATTGCCTATCCATTGAACTTCACCATATATAAACTAAACCCGGGCTTGGTTATTATTTACAATCGTTATTAACATCTGAAAAGCCCCCCAAATACTAAGAAAATGTTCGTCCTACCATGTGCTTTAGGCAGTATCACTAAACTGGTGCTTACCATAAGCATACCCAGCCTTACCTGTTATTTCAACAGCTAGTAGCGATTCTATCCTAAGATTTTTCCTTTTTCGTCAATATTGAGGGCACCGGGTCTGATAATCTCGATCGCATCATCAACTATTTGGATAATTGTTGAGGACTTATTTCCGGCTAGATTGCCGCCATCCACGTAGAAATCAACCCGATCGCCAAAGTATTTTTGAGCTTCAGAAACATCAACAGCTGGCGGATCGCCAGGAGTATTGGCGCTAGTAGTAAGTAGTGGGCCAACTTCCTCTAATAGTCGGCTTAGTTTTTTATCGGCAACGACTCGCTGCGCTAAGGTTGGGTTCCCCTGAGATAAATAATAAAGAGACTCAGAAATAGGCAAAATAATGCTTAAGGGGTTGGGCCAAAACTGCTCCACGGCTTTTAAATATCGTTTCTTTATTCCTAGCTGAGCAAGCTGATCGATGTCGTGAGCAATCAGGGTACCCCGTTTTTCACCGACCCGACCCTTTATTTCATATAGTCGTCTAACAGAATTTACGTTTGAAGCCAGAGTCACCAGACCGTATACCGTATCGGTCGGTAATACACCTACAGCACCCCTTTTGAGTAGTTCTTCAAGCTGCTTATCTTCTATAGATGATAATAAAACCAAATTTTTTCGTCCTATTTAAGTTCAGATAATCAATCTAACATTAACAAAACATATTGCAAGAGGGCGAGTACTTTTATGTCTGTCTAGATAGTTGTATCCTGGCTATATGCTGTCAATATCAAAAATTCCAAGAAGATTTGATGATTACCAAAAGAGACACACTGGCCTTAGCTTTTTAATAGCCGTACTAAAAAAATATGGTGATGATCAAGCAGGCAATCAAGCGGCACTTATAACTTATTACGCTTTTGTATCACTCTTTCCGCTCCTGCTTGTGTTTTTTACCGTACTTGGTAGCGGGTTAAAGCATCATGCACAATTACAGGAGCGCATAATAAATTCAGTTCTACAGTATTTTCCGGTTATTGGTCAGCAACTGCAAAATAATATTCACGGCATTCATCGTGCTGGGCTAAGTCTAGTAGTTGAAATTATAATTGTTCTCTACGGTGCTCGTGGTGTAGCCAACACTCTGCAGAATGCTTGCAATCACCTTTGGGATGTTCCGCCTAAACTGCGGCCTGGTTTTCCCAGTAACCTAATTCGCAGTATGGAACTTATTGTTGGCGGGGGACTTGGCCTGGTCCTTACGACTACTGGGCTAAGTTATGCTACGGGGATTGGTCATAGAAGTGCCTTGGTCAAGTTGCCGCTCGTCGTTATCGCCCTACTGTTAAACTGCCTGGTATTTTTATTGGTTTTCCGCATTGCTACAGCCCCGTCGATAAAGACTAAATCCCTAATCCTTGGTGCCGTGGTTTCAGCAGTTTTTTGGCAGATCCTCCAAACTATTGGAAGCTTTTTAGTGCTACATGAATTTAGGGAAGCCAGTGCCGTTTATGGTATATTTGCTCTAGTACTAGGATTACTATTTTGGTTCTATATACAGACTCAATTCACACTCTACGCAATGGAGATAAATATTGTCCGAGTTAAGAAATTATGGCCTCGCAGCATAACCTAGGTGCAGGTATTGTAAAAAATCCAATAAAATATTATAATATATATAATGACAACAAAGACCAGAGACTCTCGATCCCCTAAAATCGCCGTAATTGGCGGTGGTACCGGTAGTTTTACACTACTTCAAGAATTAAAGGAATTTACCCCTCATATCACTGCTCTAGTTAATATGAGTGATGATGGTGGTTCAACAGGTAAACTTAGGGACGAACTAGGCGTTTTACCTCCTGGAGATATTCGGCAATGTCTGGTGGCTCTAAGCGACACCCCAGAGGTTAGAGATCTATTTAGCTTTCGTTTTGGTCAAGGCTCCTTAGCAGGACAGTCGCTCGGAAACATTATTTTATCGGGCCTAGAGTTACAACAGGGTAGCTTTGCTAAAGCAATCAAAGTTGCTAGCGTTATTCTCCACATTAACGGGGCCGTTATTCCCATTACTCTAGATAATCACACTCTAGTTATGTACGACGGTGACGACGTTATAAATGGTGAGCATAACATTGGACACCACGCCATAAAGACTAAAGGTGCCTACATTAAATTAACCCCTAAAGCCAGGATTAACCCAGAAGCTGCTGCTGCAATTGCAGACGCCGATCTGATAGTAATAGCACCAGGTAACCTCTACGGTTCTCTTCTTCCAGCCCTGGCGGTAGAAGGGGTAGCTGAAGCTCTAAAAGACACTAAGGCCACGGTTGTAGCTGTTAGTAACCTGGTCACTAAACCCGATCAAACTGATGGCTGGCACGTAGTTGATTACGTTAAGGAATTTGAAAAGTACATAGGCGAGGGTCAAATTGATATTGTTCTGTATAACACCGATACGCCGACTGAAAAACTTCTGAAAAAATATGCTGCTGATGGTGAGTTTCCTGTAGATATTACCGAGGAACGTTTCAAGGAAGTTTCTGCCAAGCCAGTTGGGGCTAACCTAGTTGCGAAAGAACTAGCTAAACAAGATAAAAATGACAAAGCTATCCAAAGAACTTTAATCCGTCACGATGGCTACCGGGTTGGTCGACAGCTTATGGGGATTTTTTACGGTTAGCAGGGAGATATAAATAAATGAAAAAGCTTTATTATGTGCGGCATGGACTGACTCAGGCAAATGTTGATGACTTATGGTCTGGTCAGATGGAGACAAATCTAACAAAAGAGGGTATACAGCAGGCCATTAACCGCGGTAAAGCTATGAGAGAAGGCGGCATAAAAATTGATCTAATCATTAGTTCGCCTCTCTCCAGAGCCCTACACACCGCCAAATTAATCGCCAAAGAGATCGGTTACCCTGAGGATAAAATAGAAACTAACCCACTTTTTGTTGAGAGATCTTATGGCATTCACGAAGGTAAGCCAAACTCGGATTTTTTCAAAGACCATACCTATAAAGACATGGACGACGCCGAGGGAGCTGAATCTTTCGCAGATCTACAAGTCCGCGCTAATCGGGCTCTGAAGTACCTAAAAACAATTGATCATGACAATATTTTGGTTGTTAGTCACGGCACGTTTAGCCGTGCTTTAGTAAGAGCCGTTACTAATGAACCTCACACCGTAGAATATACCAAAGAATTAGTTCGTCTTGGTAACGCTGAACTCCTAGAAATTATCTAAAAACGGGGTAGTGTAGGGGTGGTTTAGTTTTGCAACTCAAACCAAACAACGTATATTGTTAGTATTGATGATGTCAGTAACGATACAGACTAGACGAGGAGAGTAACGTTGTTTCAGGCTATTGCACGTTTTTCAGTCAAGTTTCGATGGATAATCATTGTCGTTTGGTTAGTTGCCATACCAGTAGTAAGTCGTAATTTCCCCTCTTTGGCCAGTGTCTCCCAGAATAATAACCAATCGTTTTTACCGGCCGGTAGCCCTACCACTAAAGCTGCTAATCTAGCAGTACCATTTGAAGGCAAAACTTCAGCAGCTACTGCTGTATTGGTAGCTTCTAGCTCAACTGGTCCGCTGACTGCGGCTCAAAACGCTGCCATTACCAGTGTTGAGGATAGTATTAAAAATCTTTCTGGCGTTAGTTTGGTAAGAGATCAAGGAACGTCGAAGGACGGCATAGCCAGAGAAGCCATAGTTGGATTGAATGTTAGTTTTGGCCCCGAAGCTCAGACGCTTGTTAGTAGTATCCGCTCAGAATTTAAGACAGCAAGTGTCCCCGGCCTAAGCCTTAATCTAACCGGACAGTTGCCCGAAAGCGTTGACCAAGACTCACAATCCAATAGTAGCCGTAACGACATTCAGATCTTTTCTATCCTGTTCATTATCGTCTTACTACTACTCGTTTATAGATCTGCATTAGCACCGTTTATTACCTTGATACCGGCAGCAGTGTCGATGACAATTGCCCAGCCAGTAATTGCCGAACTCGCGAAGCATGGCTTATCAGTTTCGCCAGTTACTCAAATTCTGTTAATTGTTTTGATTCTTGGAGCTGGTACAGACTATGGGATTTTCCTAGTTTTTCGGGTTCGGGAAGAACTGCGTCGGGGGAGCGAGCCTAAAGAAGCTGTAAGGCGAGCACTAAGCAAAGTTGGGGTGTCGATAACATTTTCTGCTGCTACTGTAGCTGCTGCTCTACTTAGTCTAGGATTTGCTTCATTTGGTCTATACAAGGGTCTTGGACCGGCCCTCGCCATTGCTTTGGCTATAATGCTGTTATCGGCTCTGACTTTGCTGCCAGCACTTCTTAGTGTCTTTGGTAGAGTGGCTTTCTGGCCATCGAGAGTTAAAGGTGGTGAAAAGGTTATAGGATTTTGGGGGGCATTAGCTGACCGGGTAATTCGTCGACCAGTACTGATGCTAATAATCGGCGTCGTTATCTTTGGTGGGCTAGCTATCGGCATAGTTGGTTACCGTACTTCAGGTTTTGCTAGCGGTACCTCCGCTCCTAGTGGTACTGATTCAGCCAAGGGTGCGTCCGTAATTGCTGCGCATTTCCCATCGACAACTAATAATTCTGATTCTGTTTATATTAAGTTTGGTTCGCCAGTATGGGACAACCTTTCGCAGGTCGCTAGTGCCCAGGCTCAACTTAGCATGACACCACTATTTAAAGCTGTCACTGGGCCAATTACATATCTAAGTGTCGCTCAGCTAAAACTGCTTCACCAAGAACTCCCCATCGCATCGCTTCTACCACCTGTTCCACCAGCTAACATAACGTTATCCCCACAACTTTACCAACAATATCGTTCAGCAGGTCTACTTATTAGTCCTGATGGCAAGACGATACAGTTTAACGCGTTGTTCAGCGCCGGAGCCAGTGGTAGTACGGCAGATCTTAACGAGACACCGGCTGTTCGGGCTGAGATAACTAAGGTTGCTGATGATGTCGGCGCAGTCGATAGCGGAGTTTATGGCATAGATTCTGCCTCCTATGATATTGACCACATCGCTACTTCGGACTTGCAACACATTGTCCCAATAGTTCTGATCATAATTGGAATTCTGCTGGCTATATTGCTTCGTAGTTTGATAGCTCCGCTTTATCTGATTGTTACCGTCGGGCTATCCTATCTTGCCGCACTTGGATTCGCCATGATCGTCTTCGTACACATCGGTGGAGATGACGGGCTAAACTTTATTTTGCCCTTCCTTATGTTCATATTCTCTATGGCTCTTGGCGAAGACTACAACATTTTGGTTATGAGTCGAATTCGTGAAGAGGCCCATGGTAAGGTGACTCTAAAAGAAGCTGTCACTAAAGCGATTGGTCTAACCGGAAGCACGGTAACTTCTGCCGGACTGGTGCTAGCTGGCACCTTTGTGGTACTAGCTGTTGCCGGCGGTGGGTCAACTGGTAGTAATCAAATTGAGCAGATTGGTTATGGAATAGCTTTTGGTATCCTGCTCGACACCCTTTTTGTGCGGACCCTTCTGGTACCTTCAATTGTTGTGCTCTTGGACCGCTGGAATTGGTATCCCTCCAAACTTTGGAGTCATCCTTCTGGCAAGGAGGACTAGCCTCAACGGTCGTTATTTACGAAGTTGCTCGTGCTTGCGTAATCATAATTTAGTCAGATAATTGTAGTCATGTCTATAGAAGTAGTGGATGCGGCTCGGATGCGGCTTGGTGCTCCTTTTCGAAATCACTTTCTTCCTC
>CAJCIR010000062.1 GCA_903970425.1 Chlamydiota bacterium
TGGCGTGCCGCAAAAGCAGCAGCGCTTAAGACTGTCCCAGTCATTGTTCGATCTCTACAGGAAATCCAGAAACTAGAGATTGCTTTAGTTGAAAATGTTCAGAGGGTAGATCTATCACCACTTGAGCAAGCGCATTCTATCGAGAACCTTCATCAACAGTTCAACTTAACATATGAAGAAATTGCCCAACGGCTCGGTAAAGGAGGCTCAACGGTCCACAACATTGTGCGACTCTTACAATTACCTCCAGAAGCCACAAAGGCACTAGCCGACCAAAAGATTACAGAGGGACATGCTCGACAAATCTTAGCGCTCAACGAATGGCCTGCTAAGCAAACTGAATTATTGAGTTCTATTATTCGATACGGCTGGTCAGTTCGTCAGGCTGAGCGCTTTGTAGTGGCCTATAAAAAAGGTGCGACAGACCTTAAGGAAATTCAGGCAAAAGTGCGTACTGAATCGCCAGAAACCAAGAAGCTTAGTAAGCATTTTTCTACACCAGTAAATGTCCGCCGTATGGCCAACGGGGGTAAGTTAGAGATTACCTTTAAAACCGAAGAGCAGTTAACCAGCATTATTAATCGACTTTTGCAGAGATAGTTTAAAACTTCTCAGCTTTATCCAGGGGGAGTATACGGACTACCAATTGTCCGATGATGTCATTAACAGGTACTGTGCCGAAGTATCTAGAGTCTAGTGAATCTGGACGATTATCTCCACAAACGAATACTTGATCCGCGCCAACGGTTATATCTATATTACCGGCCGTTGGTGGTACGGTGAATGTTTTGCCATAGGGCAGGCTCGTATCCGGATCAAAACCGTTGGGGTGAGCATTGTTATAAACAGTGATAACACTATTTTTGATAACCACACGATCACCAGGCAGCCCAATAACTCTCTTAATAAGTTGCTTATTATCAAGACTGGGTTCCTCGAAGATTACGATGTCACCTCTCTTAGGTATGTAGGGGTGACCAGTTAAACGAGCCCATGTCCTAGGTAATTTCCATACAATTAAACGGTCGTTGTTCTGAAGAGTTGGCTGCATACTTGGTCCGTCCACTTCGTAGGATTGGAACACAAATAATACTAATACTAGGGCGATTAGAAGTGCCATAGGTATGACTACCAGAGTTAAGAAGACATCACGCCAACGCCTAGAGCCACCTGTGCCAGTAGTAATTTTTGGTTCTGAAATACTATTTGGCTTATTAGGATCGGAACTTGCTGGGGAAGAACCGGGTGAGGCTGGCATGGTAGCAGCTTTATGTTTTATAAGTCCCATCAGGGTTAAACTATACCTTATTTCGGTTTTTGATGCACACGTTTACGTTGTTGTCTCGAGGCTATATACTTGTTCATACAGCTCATGTTCAGCTCGAAGAAAAACAAACATCAACCCAAAGAACCCGATGGCATAGTTGGCTCGCCTGGTAGGAGTCGGCGTAAGCTTATAGGCGCTTCTACGGCTCCTATACTCAAAGAAGACCCTACTTCACGACGTCTTGGTGACTTTAGCAGGCCTAGTGGTTATCATCCTTCTCAACCTCTGGTATCTAGTAGATTGGCTGATGTTACAAGCAAACACGAGGCACCTTCGGCAATTAACATGACACCATTTGCCAATTTAACACCTAAAGAGCCGGCCAAGGATAAAAGTAAGGGATATATTAGGTTACGTAGAATAAAACGTGGCGTACTTGTTTTAATAGCAATAGCCCTGGCGGTATTCGTAATAAACCTGATCAGTAGACTTCGCAGTTAACCAAACTATACTAATACTATCCTGCTAGTAAGATAGACACTTAATTTGGCCTTATTTAATTGAGCTGGGGTCTGGGTTAAATTGAGCTAAGAGGATCAAATTTTGTTATAATTATAGGTTGAATGAGGCCGTTAATAGCTAAGATTAAACCTACTGGTGGGTTTTCCCATTTATTCCATCTGGCACTAAATGTTCTGTTGCCAACGATGTTATTTATACTGGTTAGATTAGATTTTATTCAGCTAGCCTTGGCCTTAATTTTGTTAAGTAAATGGCGTATGTTTGCGGTTAGACCTAGATTCTGGTTAGCTAATATCAGGGCGAATGCTGTTGATCTAACAGTCAGTATATCTCTGTTAATTTTCTTGATTCACGCCAGTGATGTTTGGTGGCAGCTTCTCTGGGCAGTTGTATATGGCACTTGGCTTCTAGCTCTAAAGCCGGCCACCGATACGGTCCGGGTGTCACTGCAAGCACTCATAGGTCTCTTATTCGGTCTAATGGCGCTGTTTAGTTGGGCGGCACCTCTATATGGCCTTGTAGCCGGAGCTGGTTTGATCTGTTATCTCGCTGCCAGGCACTTCTTTGATAACTACGACGAGCCCTATGCCAAATTATTATCTTACTTGTGGGGCTATTTCGGAGCGGCACTAACCTGGGTACTTGGTCATTGGCTACTTTTTTACGGAGGACTCGCCCAGCCGACTCTTCTGTTGGTAGTGATAGCCTACGGTTTTGCAGCGATTTATTACTTCTCTCAAATCGATCGCTTAACCTCCTTTGTTAAGCGACAATTTATTTTTATTATGTTAGCCATAATCCTTGTCGTTTTAATATTTTCTGATTGGGGCAATAAAATTGTATAGGAAAGGGGAAGCATGCCAGAAACAGAGCACACACATAAATCAATTGAATCACAACAGGTAGCACCATTGCATAGGTTAATTATCCATGCCAGAAATCATCAACACAGAGCTAAGTATGCAGGCTTAGTCGTAAGCTTTGTCGCTATTCTTGCCGTTGGATTCCTTGGCGGATACCTGGGCTCAAGAGCGCAAAATCACGGGGGAGCTATCACTGTTGACCAGCAAAAGGTAATTTTGGGCAGCGAGGGAAGTGTAGTAAGTAATATTGCTAAGAACGTTGGGCAGAGCGTTGTCTCTGTAGACGTTACCAGCCAGGCTACATCAAGTACACCAAGCATTGATAATTTGTTTGGATTTGGAGGCAGTCAAGACCAGACTCAGACGCAGGAAGATGCTGGCACAGGCATTATCCTTACTTCTAGTGGACTTATCATTACTAATCGTCACGTTATACCAGACGGGACTACCAGTGTTAGCGTGACGCTTTCCGACGGAACCATTTATAACAATGTTCAAGTCGTTGGGCGGACTGCAGATAACGATAGCCTTGATATTGCATTCTTGCAAATTCAAAATACCAACGGTAAAACGCTCGTTCCAGCACAGCTAGGAGACTCTAGTCAAATGCAGGTTGGAGATCAAGTTGTTGCCATCGGTAATGCTCTAGGTCAATTCCAAAACACGGTTACGAGTGGAATTATTTCAGGTTACGGCCGCAGTGTTCAGGCCAGTGATAGTACGGGTGCCAGTAGTGAGAACCTTGATGACTTATTCCAAACAGATGCTGCAATCAATGAAGGCAACTCCGGTGGCCCACTGGTTAATTTAGATGGACAGGTAATTGGTATCAATACTGCGATCGCTAGCTCTGCTGAAAATATTGGCTTTGCCATACCTATTAATGAAGTATCCGGGATCATTAAGAACTTTGAATCAACTGGCAAGTTAGAGCAGCCATATTTGGGCATAATCTACATACCCATAACTGCCGATGTTGCTTCTCAGTACAATTTGAATGTTAGTAATGGAGCATATATACCTACAGAGACGCAAGCAGGCCAGTCAACTGTCATCTCTGGCAGCCCTGCAGCTAATGCTGGTCTTCAACCAGGAGACATAATAACGAACATTAATGGAACTCCTATTAACGCGACCAACGACTTGACCTCGCTACTAGATCAACAATCAGTTGGCTCTAGCGTTAGTCTGACAGTCATACGTGGCGGTAAGACCATGAATATAAACGTGACTCTTGGTTCCGCGCCCACTAACTAGAGTTATCTTCTCTCAAAGACTTGAACCAACTCTGTCGTTTTGACAAATCTATACCCAGCCTTCTCTGCAAGCTTGGCTTGCTGCTCGTGTTGATTAGTTAGCGACTCGGTTATTATGATTTTTACAGAATCGATGCTGGCTAACTGTTTCCAGAAATCTCTATAAAATGACATACCATCATTGCCTCCATAAAGGGCTACCCGCGGTTCATGTTGCACAGCTTCTTTAACAGGGTAATTATCTGGAACATATGGAAGATTTGCTAATACAACCGAAGGTGGTCGAACAAGCCTATTCAGAAGATCACTCTCCTCAACCTTAAGTTTTAAGGAGAAAGATTTTGCGTTTCGATTCGCTATATCCAGAGCACCAGGGCTGATATCGTAAAGATCTACAAGCGATCCCGGTATTTCCAGGGCGGCCGTGACGCCTAAAACTCCCGAACCGGTACCTATATCGGCAATTACGGAAGGAGAGGGCAGCTTTATGCTCAGTAGTTCTTCGATAATTGATTCAGACTCTGGTCGGGGAACCAAAACTCGTTCGTCAACGAAGAAATCACGACCATAAAACTCAATTTTTTTACGTATATAGGCCAATGGTACATGATCTAATCTAAGAGCTAGTTTGGCATTTAGTTTCCGACCTTGCTCTGGAGTAAGCTTTTGCTCAGGGTGGGCTAGCAAGCTGGCCCGATTGAGCTTAAGAACATCCTCCAGCAGGATTAAACTGTCTAGCCTAGGTGTTTCTGAGCCAGATTCCTTGAGGGCAGAGGTGCTCGCGGTGAGCCACTCAAGAACCGTTGTTGAGGAGCTCATGTTCATAGGCCTCTAAGTGCTCAATAATATCGTCGATGTCACCATTGAGGGCTGCCGGTAGGTTGCTGCGACTATAACCTATGCGGTGGTCGGTTATCCGGTCTTGAGGGAAGTTATAAGTCCTTATTTTTTCTGATCGATCTCCTGAACCAATTAATTTGAGGCGTGATTCGCTCATCTGCTTTTGCTCTTCCTCAATCTTCATGGCGAGGAGTCGGGCACGCAGAACACCCATAGCCTTGTCTTTATTCTTGATTTGAGACTTCTCATCTTGACAAGTTACCACGATACCAGTTGGTATATGGGTAATACGTACTGCTGAATCGGTAGTATTAACAGATTGACCGCCATGGCCACTGGATCGATAAACATCGATTCTAAGATCCTTAGGATCAATTACGATATCGCTTTCCTCGGCTTCTGGCAGTACTGCTACTGTTGCGGTTGAAGTGTGGACTCGGCCGCTCGATTCGGTAACCGGAATGCGCTGTACTCTATGTACACCGGCTTCAAACTTAAGTTTTTTATACATATCTTCGCCGTGGACGCTGAAAATTACTTCTTTAAATCCACCGGCTTCGTTAGTGTTTTCGCTAACTAGCTCTGTCTTATAGTTGTGCTGTTCGGCCCAGCGTACGTACATGCGGTATAGTTCACCGGCAAATAGACTTGCCTCATCACCACCGGCGGCTGCTCTTATTTCAATAATTACGTCGTGAGAGTCATTGGGATCCTTGGGTATTAGAGCTTCGGACAGCGCTTCGTTAGTTTTATTTAGCTGTTTCTCTAGGCTCTGCAGTTCTTCTTTAGCTAAATCTGCGAGCTCGTTATCATGTCCCTCAGCCATGGTTTTGGCCTCAGCTATTCCTTTATTGAGACGGTTTCGGTCATCAAACAGACCAACAATATTTTCTAACTCTTGGCGGCGCTTAGCCAGCTTAGGATATTCCTTGCTGTTGAATATTGCGGGATCGGTAAAACGGTCTTCAATTGAATCGAGTTCTTGGCGAATAATGGGTTCTTGTTGTTCCATGATCTTCCTTACCTGTAACTATAAACAAAACTGCTCAACTAAACGAGTAGTCAAGCAGTTTTACTGGGGGATTAGTTATTTAGTAACTTGAGGTGTAGTTAGTTTGTCTTTAGGTTTACCAGACCTGGTTTGCTTACGAGTAGCTTGCTTGCTGGCAGCTTTGGCAATCCTCTCTTTAGCTGCAGCTGCAGCGGCGGTACGGGCCTTAAACTTATCGACGCGGCCTTCAATGTCGACAATTCTTTCCTCACCAGTAAAGAAGGGATGAGAGGCGCTACTAATATGTACCTTTATAAGAGGGTATTCGTTGCCGTCTTCCCATTTAATAGTCTCATCAGTGACCGCTGTTGAACGGGTCAGAAAATTAAAACCATTATTGATGTCTTGAAAGACTACTGGTCGATAATCGCTGGGGTGTAGGTTCTTCTTCATAGTTAAGCCACCATTATACATATCTGTTGGACTTCGGTCAACAATGCTTGCAAGCCCGTATCTGTTGTGATATATTTAAACAGATAACAATTAATCAGTTTGGTGAGTTAGTCCTCCTTATCGTTTCAGCCTTGTAGGCACGATCGGGTCCACCAAATGAAGATGAAAGGATTTATATGGCGACAACAGAAGTCGATATTAAGAAACTATTAGAAGCTGGTGCTCATTTTGGACACAAAACGAGTCGCTGGCACCCGAAAATGGCCCCCTATATTCATAGCAAGAGGGGCGGAAACCACATTATCGACCTAACCAAAACGGTTGAGAATCTAGATATAGCACTGGCTTTTCTAGAAAAGACCGCTTCGGAAGGTAAGCAAGTCTTTGTGGTTGGCACTAAACGACAAGCTAAGGATATTGTTAAGGAACTTGCTGTAGCCACAGGCATGCCCTACGTTACGGAGCGATGGTTAGGTGGAACCTTAACTAACTGGCAAACAGTTGGTGGACGAGTGAAGTATCTAAAAGATCTAGAAACCAAAATGGCTTCTGGCCAACTGGCTTCCAAGTACAACAAGTTAGAAGTTCAACGTTTTCAAGAAGAAATCGATCAGATGAACGAACTCTACGGCGGCATTAAGGAGCTTCAGGCTCGTCCTGGCGCGGTCTTTGTTGTAGACATCCTTAACGAAGCTAACGCTGTACGCGAAGCTCGTAAGCTAAGTATTCCAGTTGTTGCAATTGTTGATACCAATACCGATCCTAGCCTGGTGGACTATCCTATCCCAGCTAATGACGACGCAATTAAGACCATTCAATTAATCAGTGACTACGTTCGATCAGCAGTGGAGCAGGGCAAAGCAAAACAGAAAAAGACCGAACCTAAAGAAGATAAAGCTGAGAAGGGAGAGGAGAAGTAAATATGGATATTAAAGAAATTAAAAGACTTCGAGAACTAACTGGTGTGGGCATGACTGATGCCAAGAAAGCACTTACCGAAAGTAAGGGTGATTTTGATGCTGCTCTAGCAGCTATGCGCAAGAAGGGTCTCACTAAGGCCGAGAAAAGCGCCGAGAGAGAAGCCCGAGCTGGGGTTATCGGTAGCTATGTACATGACAATCGAATAGGTGTGCTTGTCGAAGTGAACTGTGAAACTGACTTTGTGGCACGCAACGAATTATTTACTACACTAGTAAAAGATCTATCAATGCATATCGCGGCCAGTGCTCCAGAGTTTGTGAATGCTGATTTGATTCCTGAAAAGGAAAAACAAAGAGTTCAGAAAGAATTCAGTGAAAGAGCTAAGAGCGAAAACAAACCTGCAGACGTTATTACCAAGATAGTGCAGGGGCAGGTAGCTAAATACTTTGCCGAAAAAACCCTCCTGGAACAACCCTTCATTAAGAACCCTGACCAAACTGTCGGTGATTACGTTAAAGAATATATCGCTAAGCTTGGCGAAAATATTGTAGTTCGCCGCTTTGAGCGAATGGCTCTTGGCGAAGTATCCTAGAGGGATTTCTTCAGCTTTCCAAAAGCCTAAACAAATAAACTTCCAATCAACATCAATTAACCAAACATGCTCTATAATTAGAGTAATTATCTAAGATACCGGGGGTGTTATGGATCAAGATCAGATTATTGCCGACGTAAAGCAAAAACTTAGTGCAGCAGGTGCGCACTTCGGCGAAGAATTGAAAAAACTACGTACTGGCCGGGCTCATTCCAGCATGCTAGACGGTGTTATGGTAGAAGCCTACGGAAGCAGTATGCCGATTATTCAGGTTGCTACCGTGACTGCTCCAGAAGCCCAATTACTCCAGATCACACCTTTCGATCCGGCTAATTTACAAGCTATAGCTAGCGCTATAAGGGACAACCAGAGTCTAGGTTTAAACCCAGTTGATGATGGCCATATCGTTAGGATTCAGATCCCGCCACTTACCGCTGAAAGACGAGAACAAATTGTAAAGCAACTTCACGAAAAACTTGAAGCAAGTCTAATTAGTATGCGCGGTACTCGTCACGAGGCACTAAAATCCGCCGAGCAGTTAAAGCAGGCTAGGACTATTACGGAAGATGACTATAAGTCGATGGAGAAACAAATCGATGAACTTATGGCCAAGCAAAAGACAGAGATAGAAGTCTTGGCCAAAACCAAAGAGGAAGATATTAAAACTGTTTAAGGTTTAGTTAGAAGATAATTGGTACAATAGAACTATATGGCACGATCTAAGAACCCAGCAGTTCCTACTCATCTAGGCCTTATCCTGGACGGAAATCGTCGATGGGCTAAATCCCACAATCTTTCTTTGGATGAAGGTCACAGACAGGGCTACGAAAATCTAAAAACTATTCTAAGAGCTGCCAATAAGCGAAACATAAAGTATGTATCAGCTTTTGTTTTCTCTAGCGAGAATTGGAACCGTAGCAAAGACGAGGTTAAGAACTTGATGAAATTAGTGCTATGGGTTCTAAAGCATGAAGTGTCCAGTATGCATAAGGAAGGTGTCAGAATTAGAGTTATAGGATCAAAGATTAGGCTAGGTAAATCGATTGTAAAAGCGGTTCATGACGCCGAAGAATTAACCAAGGATAACACTAGGGGTACACTTCTACTTTGTCTGGATTACGGCGGCCAACAGGAAATAGTTGAAGCTGCTAAACGAATAGCCAAAGCAGGAGTAGATCCTGATAAGATAACTGCTGAAATGATTTCTGAGAACCTTTACGCCCCAGATGTTCCGCCGATTGATCTTATTGTTCGTACTTCTGGTGAACAACGTTTAAGCAACTTTATGCTGTGGGAATCAGCTTATAGTGAACTATTGTTTGTCAAAGACCCGTGGCCTGATTTTAATGAAAAACAGCTTGATAAAGCCCTAGATTATTACAGCAATACGCAACGAAGGTTCGGTAAGTAGATAATGTCAATCTTCTTGTTGGTTCTAGGCCTTATTTTAATTATTGGCTTAATTTGCATACATGAGTTTGGGCACTTTGTTGCAGCCAGGCGTAATGGTGTAGAAGTTGAAGAGTACGGCATTGGTTTCCCCCCACGTGCTTGGCACAAAAAAACTAAGGGCGGCTGGGACTTTAGTATAAATTGGCTCCCCCTGGGAGGTTTTGTTCGGCTTAAAGGTGCTCACGACACAGACAAGGATAAAGGTGGTTTTGGACAGGCTAGTCTATGGGTGAAGACTAAAATCATGGTTGCTGGGGTCGGGATGAATCTACTCGCGGCATTTGTTATTCTAACAATTCTGGCTTGGGTAGGCTTGCCCCAGCTTATAAACAATCAATTTACAATAGGTAGTGATACTAAAGTGGTCTCCACTAAAACGCTAGTGGGAGAAGTTATACCACATTCACCTGCTGCTAAAATTGGACTGCAAGAAAATGATCAGCTGATCCAACTAGGGAAGGTCGGTGGCCCGTTGAAGTCGATCGGCAGTGACCAGCAACTAATTAGCTTAACCCCTAAATATGCCGGTCAACGAGTCGAAATCGTCTACAAACAAGGTTCTAAGACAGTTACCGCGAACACGACCTTGCTTACCACTAAGGTTGTAAACGCTAGTGCAAATACCAACAATCCGAAAGGTTACTTAGGTATAGTGCCACTCAGCTTCTCCGTACAGCGATCTACCTGGTCGGCACCAATAACTGCGCTCGGTATCATGAAACAATACACCATACTGACCTTCAAAGGTCTATGGTCAGCAGTTAAGGGTCTTGGATCAACTATCGCTGGACTGGTGACGAGAAATAAAGTAGCTCGTCAGGCCGGACAAACTGAAGCCACTAGTGAGGTCTCTGGTCCAGTAGGTGTATATAAAGTGCTTCGAAGCGGAAGCTCCATAGGCTACCAATACATGCTATTTATTATTGCTATACTCTCGCTGTCTCTAGCAATTATCAACATTTTATTTATACCGGCATTGGACGGCGGCAGGCTCTTTCTAATATTGGTTAGTCGCTCGATTCGTCGACCAATGAAACAAAATACCGAAGATGTGATTAACGGGATTGGTTTTGCAGTACTGATGGCACTTGTAGTTTTAGTTAGTATTTCAGATATCAGACGCTAGCCATGAAAAAACCGCAGAAAAAACCCACAGAGAAGACTGAGTCAAAACTTCTTTTTCCTCATCTACCTTGGGGAGGCTTAACTTCTATAGGCTTAGTCATAGTCAGTTATTTTTTGTCATACGTGGTTGTAGGTGGACTGTACACGCTATACGCATCGCTTATTAAACATTGGTCAGCTAATCAAGCTAATACATGGCTCAACAATTCTGTTGTCGGACAATTCGTCTACGGCATCATCATTTATGCGGCTTGGTTGGGAATGTTCTTCTTGTCCATGCTCGTCTACGGTTACCTTAATCAAAAAGGGAGCTATTACCTTAAAAAATGGCGGGATATCTTTAATACTGTCGGTTGGAGAAAACCGCGATGGCGGGATATACCTTACGCTCTATCGGGTTTCGGACTCTACTTTGTTGTGCTGGTGGCCGTAATCGCAGTACTGCGCAGGATATTTGCTGGATTTAACGCAAGCCAAGCTCAGAATGTAGGTTATTCAGGCACCACACATGGACCAGCGCTGATACTAGTATTCATAAGTTTAGTCTTAATACCGCCGTTTGTTGAAGAGACTATCTTCAGGGGTTTTTTGTTTACGGGGTTAAAGAAGTCTCTTCCGATAATTTGGGCGGGAGTTTTCACCAGTCTACTTTTTGCCATTCCTCACCTTTTTGAGGGGGTTAATGGAACAATACTCGCAGTCGGAGGGGTAGACACCTTTATCTTGTCATTGGTCTTGGTCTACCTAAGGCAACAGACTGGCAGTTTGTGGTCTTGTGTGGGACTGCATATGCTCAAAAACTTTGTAGCGTTCGTCTCCTTATTTTTCTTCGCGCATATAATACTCTAGGGTACAATACTTCTATATGAGATTGTCAGGGTTGTTTACGAAAACTCGTAAGACTGTGCCATCAGATGAGACGGCCAAGAACGCACAGTTGCTCATTAAAGCTGGGTTTGTAAACAAAGAAATGGCTGGAGTATATACGTTTCTACCACTCGGCCTACGTGTACTGAATAATATCTCTAATATTGTTAGAGAAGAAATGAATAAGGTTGGTGGCCAAGAGATATTGATGCCTGCGCTTCAACTTAAAGAACGCTATGTCACGACAGGCCGTTGGGACGACAAGGTGGTTGACGACTGGTTTAAAACCAAGTTGGTTAATGGCGCCGAGCTGGGCCTTGGTTTCTCTCATGAAGAAAACGTCGCCACCCTAATGAAAGAGTATCTCAATTCTTATCGCGATTTACCGATCCTGCCATATCAAATACAAACTAAGTTTCGCAATGAACTTCGTTCAAAGAGTGGTCTTATGAGGGGCCGTGAGTTCTTGATGAAGGATATGTACTCGTTTTCTATTTCCCAGAAACAACACGAAGAAGTTTACGAGAAGGTCCAAAACGCCTACTTTGAAGTCTATAAGAGGCTAGACATAGGTGATAAAACATTTATTACCTCGGCCAGCGGGGGTAGTTTTAGTAAGTACAGTCACGAGTTTCAAACTTTGAGTGACGCCGGGGAAGATACCATCTACTTGGATAGGAAGAAGAAAATTGCTATCAACAAAGAGGTATTTACTGATGAAGTTATGGACGATCTAGGTCTGGTGCGAGAAGAGCTGGAAGAAGTTCGAGCTATAGAAGTGGGCAATATCTTTAGTTTAGGTACGAAATTCTCTGCCCCTTTCGCCCTTAAGGTTGCTGACGAGGAAGGCAAGGCACAGACACTAATAATGGGTTGCTACGGCATTGGTATCAGTCGACTGATGGGGACTATAGCGGAACTCTTTTCTGACGAGCATGGTCTAGTGTGGCCAGAGGCCGTGGCTCCAGCCAAAATTATCATTTGTAGGCTGGGTGAAGACCCCGCTGTAGTGGAAAAAGCCGATAAGCTATTTAAGGACTTGACTGGAAAAGATATCGCGGTACTATATGATGACCGAGACCTTCGGACGGGAGAGAAGTTCGCCGATGCGGATTTACTAGGTATCCCGTACAGAGTAGTTGTCGGTCAACAGAACGTTGACACACAGCAACTAGAGTTGAAACAAAGATCACATACTACTACTAAATTAGTTAGCTATACTGAACTAGTAAATACAATTCAAAAGGAAACATAGTTTAGCACCAGTATCTTATAAACAGTCTGGCAAGGAGTTACCCCAGTATATGAAAAAACAGTTTCGTTTAACCAAATCGGGCGTTGATGAACTTGAGAAGGAATTAAAAGACCTGATTGAGCAGCGCGGAGCTATAGCTGATCGTATTAAGACAGCTCGTGAGTTTGGTGATCTTGCCGAAAATGCTGAGTACAGCGTTGCCAGACTAGACCAGGAGCGAGCCGAGAGCCGTATCTCTGAAATAGAGCACATTTTACAAAATGTTGAACTTATTAAAGCACCTCGAAATGATAGCAAGGTTCAGCTTGGATCAGTGGTCCAGCTAAAGAGTGACGCTGGCAGTACTAAACAATTTCAGGTTGTTGGCACTGTAGAGGCCGATCCACTGAACAAAAAGATATCTGATGAATCTCCAATTGGTCAGGCGCTACTTGGAAAAGCCGTTGGTGACAATGTCGAAATTAAAACTCCTGCCGAAACATCATTTTTCAAAATCGTCAGTATAAGCTAATCATCTAGCGTTATATATTAAAATCAGATAAGCTTTGCTTTATATGGATTGGCTAAACAGCATTGTAGATAAGGCGATGGCTCGTAAACCGGAGGGTGAAATCATCGTTTCCTCAGGCGTGTCACCGTCAGGTACTTACCACTTGGGGACGCTGCGGGAAGTATTAACGGCTGAGGTAGTAATGCTTGAGTTGAAACGACGTGGCCGAGAATCACGACACTTGCACATAGTTGATGATTTAGACGTCTTTCGTAAAGTACCAGCGGGGGTACCAGCTGAATTTGAACAATACTTGGGTAAACCTCTTTGTGACGTACCAGCTCCTGATGGAAGCCAACGATCGTACGCCGACTACTATCTACAGGATTTAATAGATGCCGCTCAAAAGCTTCATCTGCAGATGGAGGTGATTCGATCGCACAAAAAATATAGAGAAGGGTTCTTTGTCCCTGCTATAGAACGAACTCTTGAACACGTTCAAGATGTCAGGACCGTTCTTGAAGAGGTATCCGGACGTAGTCTTGATGACCAGTGGTCACCTATACAGGTTATAGAAGACGGATACCTGAAGAACCGACAGTTTTTAAAGATTAACTCGGCCGATAAAACTTTAGAATATGTCGGCAAAGAGAAATCGCCCACCAAGATTAGTTACGCAAATGGTTCAGTTAAGTTAAGCTGGCGAGTCGATTGGCCTTCGAGGTGGTGGTTACTTGGTGTAGACGTCGAGCCGTTTGGACGTGATCATGCTACTAAGGGCGGTTCTTATGATACTGGCAAAGAGATTGCTCGCAAGGTATTCGATATTGAAGCACCTCTGCCCGTACCTTACGATTTTATAAATCGCGTGGGTGAAACAAAGAAAATGAGTAAAAGCGCAGGCAACGTAATTACAGCGGCTGAGCTACTGAGCATCCTGCCTCCAGAAATTATCTGGTATTTCATACTTCGATCATCTCCAGATAAGCAATTATTCTTCGGCGAAGGTGAGACACTTCTTAGATTGTTCGATGAATTTGCTGCATTGCTTGCCAAAAAAGACAAGACAGACCAAGAAAAACAACTGACTGAGCTATGTCTGCACGACATTGATCATCCGACAGTTAGTAACATACCCTTTTCGCATTTAGTCGCAAGCTATCAGGCAGCCCTCAAAGATGTGGAGAAAACTCTAGAAGTTCTGAGTAGGACAGAATACAAAGAGGTGGTCGATAAAGAAGGAGACACGGTTAGAGCCGAGCTAGCATTTATTGATAAATGGCTAGAGAAGTGGGCCCCTGATGACTTAAAGTTTGAATTAATCCAAAGTGTAGATCCTAGTGTTTTTAATGATAAACAGAAGGGCTATTTATCAAAGCTGGCCGATAAAATAGAACAGGCTCCGGCTGACGCAGATGGCGAGTGGTTTCATAAAGCGGTCTACGACTTTAAGGATTCGGACCAGTTATCATCTCAAGAACTTTTCGGCACACTCTACCAGGTACTTATAGGTAAAGATGCTGGCCCTAGAGCGGGGTGGTTTCTAAGTATCTTACCGAGAGACTGGTTGCTGCACCGACTTCGCTTTGAAGCTTAGAAGGTTTGGAGCTATACTATACTTAGTATATTAAGGAGGGAAACTAAATGAAGGCGATTTGGAAAGATCAGGTAATAGCAGACGCACCTAAAGAGGATTTAATCTACATTGAGGGGAACTGGTATTTTCCTCCTTCATCAGTTAAATCGGAATTTTTACAGAAAAGCCCAACACCTTACACGTGTCCGTGGAAAGGCGTTTGCCAATACTTTAATGTAGGTAAGGATAAGGATTGGAGTCAAGATAACGCTTGGAGTTATCCAGAGCCTAAACCTTCAGCAATTGAGACAGTAAAGAAAGACTTTAGTAATTATGTCGCTTTTTGGCGAGACGTTACGGTAACGGAGTAGGGGGTAGACTCAAATGGCTGAGCATTCAGAAGATAGCATAGTATTGGCTGGTGGATGTTTCTGGTGTCTTGATGCCGCCTATAGACTAGTAAAAGGTGTGACTAACGTCACTTCTGGATATTCAGGAGGAACAGTCCCCAATCCTACTATGGATATGGTTTACGCTGGGGGCACAGGACACGCCGAAACCGTTAAGGTCGACTTTGACCCAGCAGTTATAAGCCTAAAAACAATACTGGACATATTTTGGACTATACACGATCCAACGACTCTAAATAGGCAAGGTAATGACGTGGGTGACGAGTACCGCTCGGCTATATTCTACAAGGATGATGCCCAGAAAAAGATCGTGGAAGAGTCATTAGAAGGAGCCAGGAAGGTCTGGACGGATAAGATTGTCACCCAAGTTAATAAATTAGAAGCTTTTTACCCAGCAGATGAAGATAATCAGAATTTCTTTGAAAAGCATCCAGATAAAGCATATTGCCAGATAATAATTAACCCAAAGCTCAAAAAGCTAAGAGAAAAGTTTGCTAGCTTGATGATATAGTAGGGTGATGAATCTCGCCCAGCTAAAAATAAAAAAAGGGAAAATAACCTCTAAGAGTTTGAATAAATGGAACATCGGGGCAGCCGTTATTTTAGTTCTTGAAGGCATCCTAATTTTGGCTCTGAGTAATACTAAAACCTTCCCAGTAACTACAAATTTTCTAGGAGTTGATCCGCTGGCTTCACAAGCTTCAGGATATCAAGTACTAGTAGCGGCTAGTCGCCATCTCTTTGATATCAACCTTGCTTACATTGTTGCTATATTCTTATTCATATCAGCCCTTTTCTATGCAGCGGTCGCCAGGTTCTTTCGTAATCACTATGAAGATGATCTAAAGAAAAGTATCAACTGTGCTAGGTGGGTACAATTTGCCCTTAGTGGCGGGATTATGGTCATTGTCATTGGTTTGCTG
>CAJCIR010000063.1 GCA_903970425.1 Chlamydiota bacterium
AATAGTGGCAAGCAACAAGACAGCCCATTAAAAGCAAGATTAACTGAAGCCAACTTAATTAAACAGATAGAAAGCTTCCAACTCATTATGGAAGGTATGCGATTTTACTTAGCCCATTTGAACACATCAACTACAAAGCACGAGAAGGAACAGTTAATGAAGCGTTACCTTAATGATTTGTTTATCCCGTCAAAATACAAGGCTAGTTCCTAGGCGGTGTCCACTACTTGGCTCACTAAGGCTTGAAGTCAGACTCCAACCCAGACCACAATTCTTTCAAATGTTCGAACAACGTCCTATTTCCCCAGCCAAGCATAAGCAATATTTGACTTAATAAACCTACGTTAGTAATATGGACTTCATGAGTAAACCAACCGCAAGACTAATGTGTATGAAGTCTTATTCTTATAGGTTGGTTGAGCGTGCTTAGTTAAATAATCGTTAATTAAAGAAAAGTAAACCTCGATCAACGAGGTTTTTTTATTTCCAAAGGAGATTGAAATGGGTAATTTAAACGAACAATTAGTGGAACGGGCCAATCATCTAGAGTCATTAGTCGTTGACGGCGTGGAAGGTATTTTACCTTTTGAGGAATTTCAGGCAGAATTAGATGCTGTCGCTCAACAATATACGACCGGACGTTTTGAACTTATAACAAATGATACTAAAGATGTTCTTACTTTTTGCGCGGGATCATGGGCTGTCAGTCAGTTGTTTGGGTCTCATGACATTAGGGCAGCTGTGACCATTCTGGCTGAATCATCAGACGGACCAATAGAAGTCAGATTATCGCCGTACGAAAATAACCCATTCCTAATTAGAGCAGCGGATTAACTAAGTGTCTAGATCAGAAAGTTCGGAATTCGGACTGGATGCTCAGCCAAGCATAAGCGGCATACTAAGGAAGTTGTAGCGCATAATAGTTAATGAATATTAGTCAGAAAAGTATTGCGATAGAGCCATGGTTCGAAACTGAGCAAGTCCCGCCCCTTGTAATATCCAGCTTTTAACAGTAGAACAATTATTGTCATCCTGTTCAGCGGCAGTACCATTACCCATAGGGGCATAGTTTGTTGAATGAATGAAGCATCTGAAATAGAGGTGTGGATAAACGCAAAGAATAGCAGTATGACCGTCAGACTAAAAAATACTCCTTGTAGAATAAGATGTTTGGTAACATTTGCACTATGTTTGAATTGAACCTTATGGCCTTTATATTTAGCGAAGTAATAGATAAAAATAGAACCTATTAACATGTTAAAGAAGTTAATGGTAAATGGCTCTAACCCTTGCTTGCTTAATAAACGAACGTTAATACCGACAGTACCCCAGATAATTGCAGGGATAACAATGGATATCATGCCTTTTCTTTCAAGACTAGCCATTTATAGCCTCTAGTTTTTTCTGTAGGTTGTTTTTTATATTAATCAAAAGTGATGAAACAGATCGCGCTACTGAGCTGGCTGAAGCATTCAACAAAATTTGCCCTACTAAAGCAATCAACGTTGATAATCTAGTTAAAAGAGTTAAGGGGTGGAATTTTAGGCCAGAGGCAGGCAGTAAAGTATTTTTCCATGCTTCGCCCTATGCACTTGAGCTAATGAAAGACGGAATGTTAAAAACTAAACAGAGACAAATTGATGATAGCGGGGTTTTACATGAGCAGCAGCGACCGGCCTATGATTATGGTGACACCCTAACCACACATTCAAGTGTGCCACATTTATCTGAGGGTTATGCACTTAGCTACGCTGGTGATAGCTGGCGAAATGAAGACGGTCAAGGTCTGAGCGGAGTATTCTTAATTCCTCTTAGTAGAATTATAAGGACTGCTCCATACGATACTGACGGTATGCTTCTGACAGAACTACCCCTAGCGGATGGGGCACGTCCTCCATATAACAGTGGGCCTAGCCCCGCAGAGGGCCAGAATGACGATTTTGTCTTTTATTCATCACCTCTAGAAGATGAAAAAGATGACTATGCGATTAGTCTTGCAGGCTCTGCCGTTGTCTTAGCCGCTAAACCTGGCCAAGAATTAGATATACCACCTAGTTTTGAAGGACGCGTGGCAGTTGTTGATGCTTTTGAGCCACATACAGTAGGCCAGCCAATACATGATTTATATGAGAAGTTAAGAAGCGAGGCCGGAAACACCGCGGTTGTGCCTTTGCGTCAAGCGCCAACTGAATATATCGCTGAGACACCTAGAGTAGTAGGTTCACGTAACCCGAATCGTTTCAGACATTCAGGCTCAACTAGACTTGAAGTTAGTACTCCTATTAGGAGAAGGCACGTCAGAGAGTCTGGCTACGAACGCTAAACTGGTGTTATTATGATCATAAAGAAAAACTAGATATTGTGTTGAAGTAGGAGATTATATGAAAGTTAAACTTGATGAAGCTCACCAAAAACTTAAAGACTTATATAATCTTGTATTAGACGACGAAGCACTTATAGATTGGCTCATAGAGTTAAATCTTGATTACGAACTCACCGGAAATCGTTTTAGTGGATTTGACGAGGCCTTAAAATTTGTGAAAAAGGGTAAACCAACACTTACTCCCTTTACGCTTGATGTAGATAAACCCGCTATTAAATCTATTAATTGTAACGATACCCCTGCCTTTATAGTCATGAAAGACGTATTTCCTCAAGCTGTTACATGGGCAAAGGAACAAGGCGAAGTGTTCATCGGCTTCCATCATGGTGGCTATCACGAGGCACTAGGCATAATTGCCAGGAAATTTGCCGAACTAGATCTTATTTGTATTTACTCATCTAATGGGGGTCCACAAGGTGTTGTGCCCTTCGGAGGCAGTAAAGATATTATGGGCACTAATCCTATAGCCTACGGAATACCAACTAGCGGAACGCCAATTATTTTTGATGCCGCTACCGCAGAGTACGCCTACGGCACTATTAAAATAGCAAAAGAGCGGGGAGAAACACTGCCCGAAAAAACTTATTTAGATAAAGACGGTCGCTACACTACCAACCCCAATGAAGCTATAGCACTTATACCATTTGGAGGTTACAAAGGTTACGCCATTAACTTGCTACTAGAAGTTATGACGGGTGCCTTAGTCGGGGGCAAGTCAGGCTTACTGCAATCTGACGAAGCTGGCCTCGGTGGTTTTATGATTCTCATTGATCCAGCAGCGCTTGGAAACTTAGAAGCATTTAAAAAACAAACGGACAAATTGGTGGCAGATATTTCCGAAGTCCCGCCAGCTGAAGGTTTTAGTGAAGTTCGCGTACCGGGCTACAAGAGTCAAGATAGACGTGCTCGACAACTTGAATCAGGTTTTATTGAAGTCAATGATAAGGTATATGAAAACTTCGTAAAAGAGTATACCGCTCTTACAAGTCATTAAACTCGAGTTAGAGGATGCAGGCCTACGATTTAGGCGTTGTTTCGAGTATATTTAATTAATCATTCATCTGAGCAGCATCATATTGGGATATATTCTCGACGAGAATTATCAGGAAAATTAACTGCATCGAACATTACAAACTTGCTGGGCGTTATTTTATAGAAAACGTGTGGTCGTTCTGAATTAACCATTAGTTCATCAATGTTCTTAGCATCAAAAATCCTACCCTCATAGACAGAGCGAGCATGAGCAATATCGTCCTCATTAGTCAGCTTTACTGCCTTACCCTTGAATTGTATCGCTCTAGGTGTATCCGCCACGGTATGTGGCTTCGCCATTGCCCCTGCTACACGACTGTCCTTTTCAATCTCTTGAGAATGTTGACGATTAGTGGCACTAAAGAAATAGATGTTTAGGTCATCATCGAAGGCAAACCACACACTACAAACCCAAGGTGCACCATCTGCGCTCAAAGTTGCCAGCTGCATGAGCTTCTGCTCATTCATGTACTCAGTTATAAGCTGCCGCAGGTCAGTGTTTGCCATACAATACTCCTTATCTCTATGTGTAAATTATAGCATTGCTAAGATTCGGACATCGTTTCAAGTATAGTTAATAAATCATTCAGCTGAGTAGCATCAGGAGTCTCAAGAACTTTAGTCTGCCAGTCCCAGCGATTTGGCTTGCCTGAATCATCGGTGCCAATAGTTTCTCGTGATCGACGAATATGTTCAATCCTCTCCCCAGGATAAAACCAATAGTCGTCTACTATTGGGCCTACTTCGTTGTTGCCTATCTCCACACTTACTTTAGCTAAAATCGCCATATCATGGCTGGCTTGTTCACCAAGCACATCAATTGCTATTTTACGGTTCACACCTTGAGTATCTTTTACGTAGGTTGAAAGCACATTAGCATTCTCATCGTATGATATCCCCATGGCATCACAATAACTCTTGTCTTGGCCTGACAATGCATAGCCTCCATAAGAACTTTTAATCTTCCCTGTTACCATGGTAGATTTCCCTTTAGACGCCGCCAATCTCATAAGTTGACTATGCACATTTCTAAAGGCTCTTTTTTCTTCTGTTGTCTCTGCTGGCTCGTCATTTTGTGAATCTGAGTGTTCGGACATATAATAAATAGTAGCACTAAACTTATGCAAATAGACAAACAGAAAGAATACTTGGATAATTCGCAGCAAGAACCACTTGTCGAGGAGGTGCTGAAACATATATCCTCAGGCCTAGCCCTCGATCTTGGTCCAGGTTCTGGTAGAGACTCCATGTTCCTAGCCGCCCATGGATTTAATGTCACCGCTGTAGATAACGATAAAATACACCTATCAACTCTGAACAAGAAATGTGAAGCACAAGAACTAACAATCAGACTTATAAACACAGATATTAATGATTACGTGCCAGATACAGGATTTGATGTAATTGTTTGCAACATGGTTCTTCATTTCTTTACACCAAAACAGATACAGACTTTGATTACTAAAATGCAGAGCTGGACAAATCCTCGTGGCGTCAACGTTGTCGTGGCCTACAGCGATAAGAACCCTGTCGGTAAACGACCTTACCTGTTCAAACCGAATGAACTTAAAGATTTCTATAAACGATGGGACATGCTCACTTACGAAGAGAAACCTACTCCCTGGTTCAAACTACCCAGTGAGAGTAAATCGAGACGAAATCATGCTGTATATCTCCTTGCGCAAAAAGTTGAAAAACTAAGGAAGCGATAGGAAAGCTTATACCACTGGTATAAAAGTTCTGAAATCGGTCTGAAGGGCAAGCTCAGCCATACCATTTTTACATTTGATATGGTCAAACTATACGTTCTTGACATACTTAGCTAAGTTAGCTAAGATTAATATATGAAAACCATTTCAATACATGACGCAAAAACAAATTTAAGCAAGTATATAGCCGCAGCAAAAAAAGGCGAAAAGATATACATTGGTGGCTTTGGCAAGGCAGAGGTAGTGCTAACCAAACTACCCGTTGCTGAGGGCACTAACGGAAATGAACGTAGTTTTTCTTCTGCAAAGGGTAAAGTCACAGAAAAGCAAGGGTCCTTCTCTACTTCTACAGATAAAAGTATCGCCACACTAATGTTCGGTGAGTAAGCAAAAAACCATGAGATTACTTATAGATACACAAATTTTTATTTGGCTTATCAATAATGACGAACGGCTTGGCAGCAAAGCCTTACAAGCTTTGCGCAGTACTTCGAACCAGCTTAATTTTAGTTATTTTTCCGTCTTTGAAATGACCATCAAAGCAAGTATTGGTAAGTTAGACTACTCTCCTTCGGTGTTAGACGATCTACCTAAGATGGGTATAGATTTACTGCTCCCTGACACAACGACATTACAAAATTATGCTATATTTAATCCCAACAATAAAGACCCCTTTGATAATGCTCTGATTGCTGTTGCAATCCACGAAAAGTACTCTTTGGTGACTAGTGATCCTAAAATCTTAGCTGTATCCGCCTATGATTTAAGTCTGATTGATGCGACAAGGTAGTGCATTTTTGACAAGGTTCGAATCCTTCGCCTCCAGCTACTACATGGGCGTCAGGCTCAGGTACTCTACTATCCATTATCGCTTCAGGTGAAAAGACTATTCCCATGTAGGCATTAAACTGCTAGGTATAGATTATTGCAACCATAAACATTTTGGCTGAGTATCATTGACAATGTTAGAACCGAATTTGTTAACCAGCGAATGCGTCTGCTTGATCTTCCCCTGTGATTATTAAATTTCGTAGATTCTTCTGAATAAGCGTTTCCCATGCGCCAGAGCAGTTGTCGTAACATATGAATGCCGGCACCAAACCCCTATGCGTAAAGGTGAGCTCAGTTTGATTATCTTGTTTGTTGATTTCAAAAATTATATCAGTATCTTTCCATTCGTCTTTCTTATCGGCAAAGCTCAAGTAGGCATCCGTGACATGCCAGACTACCTTTTTACCGGGTACAAATTCTGTGACTTTTTGGGTAGATTGGTGCACGTCGCCATATTGATAGGTAAATTCCGCGCCAACTTCATCCGGCGTTCCATCAATCTGACCCGACCACCAGCCTCGTACATTAATAATTGCATCAAATACTTGTTGGGGAGTTTGTTGGACCAAAAAGCTAGTCGTGTAGTCTTGGTTATTCATAATTTGTAGTATATCAAAATAAAGGCTTCCGAAGTTCTAACGTCCCACATAGCTTGCGAAAAATAACAGATCAAAATGATTGGCTGGGACTCGAGTCGGACTTCCGAATAGCTATACAAGAGTAGCAAGTGTACACTTCGCTGCAGGTTTTATGGCATGAGCATAATACTATATTAACTTTGTATTAACTTGACCCTTCAAATAGCCTCTGTGTTACTTGCTCTATTATATGCCCAGACTATTAATGCGGCAGCAACAATCGCAAGTATCCAAGTTGCAGTAGATGTTGCGTGGTGGAACTGCGTTGCCTGAGCGACGCTCCAATGACCTTTTGTTATATCACCAATAAAGAAAGCGGCTATGAGAGTCCCGACTATAGCTACACTTAAGCCGGATGTTATCTCATCTGTAGTATCAACCATCGCTGCACCTATCGATGTACGATTTTTTGGCGTGCCTTTCATTACGTTCAATCCGGCAACTACACCAACTACTCGTAATCCAGCAGCTACTAGGATTAGTGATAAGGCAACCCAAATGTAAGCACCATTACCGAATAAAGCGAAAAGAATTAGACTAGCTAACACACAAAGCGATCCAAATAACGCCGCCATATGAATACCTACCCTGCTTACAAACTTTTCAACAAAGAAACCAGCCAGTAATAGTGTTAATACTAGCGGCAACATAGCAATTGATGCACGTAATGGCGACCAACCCCAATCTAACTGCAGTTGCAGACTGATTATGTAACCAAGTCCAGCAGTAGCTAGTCCTGTAGCTGCTTTATAAGCTAGCCCGCTTGATACTAGGGGCTGGCGAATAAGCTCGGCGTCAATAAGCGGATGCTCTACGGTGCGTTCACGAACTAAGAATAATCCGGCCATAATTGTTGCTGCGACAATTGCTAACCAAGGCAGCGCTGATCTATTTCCCTTATCAACAAAAAGTGTTGGCGCAAGAATTGTAAGCACTATTGTAAGTGTGCCCAAAATGGCACCGACAACGTCAATCGCAACTTTGTGAAGGTCATCTTCTTTATCGCGCCGAATACCTGACCAAATACCAAGAAAGGCAAGAATTGAAATCGGCACATTTATGAGCAGCAGAACTTGCCAAGGAGCCACAGTCAGTAAAAGTCCACCTACAATTGGTCCTCCCGCGAGCCCAACCAGCCCAACCGCAGTAATTGCGGATATTGCTCTAATACGTAGTTTGTCGTCTTCGAATAAGCGAAAGGCCATAGCAATTGTTCCCGGCGTCGTCATGGCGGCTGCAATACCCATAAGCGTACGGATGGCAATTAATTCGCCAGAGGTTTGAACTAGAACCGTTGAAAGACTCGAAAGACCCAGCAGCACTAGTCCTATCAGCATCATTCTGCGGCGACCAAATCGATCTGCTAGTGCACCAAATACGAGCATTAGGCCTCCGAATACAATTGCATACGCGCCAGTTATCCATTGTAAAGAGCTAGCAGATGAGTGAAGGTCTCGACCAATTGTCGGTAACGCTATGTTAAGTATCGAGTTATCAAGCATTTCAAATAGAAATACTGCCGATAACCCAGCAAGCGCTAGCCATACTTCACGCAATGATTGGGGTGGTTTTTCTAGAGCTGTTTGTTGGTGATTTGCGGGCATACTTTCTCCTAGTTTATTGGAGAAGTAACGGTTTGCTTATTCCCGCTGTGCTCGTGATCCTAGCTTATTCGGCTACACGTTTTTACTTCAATATTGTAACTTTAGCAGTAGTTATGAAAATGATCAAGGTCTTGAAGCACATGGTGTATTTTCTATAATAAAAGGGGTGAAAATGCTTATGGCTGGGGATGAGGGATTCGAACCCCCGATCCTGGGA
>CAJCIR010000064.1 GCA_903970425.1 Chlamydiota bacterium
ACCAATTCCGCCATATCCCCAGATCTCTCGAGCAGTTCACATTCTAATATACTTTATGCTCGGTAACCAACTATTTGGTTACTCTGATTTCTCTGATTTCCCAGTTCTGGACGTTCTCGTATCGGTCAGTCCCACTATTAATGGTATGTTCATTCAGCCCAAAAACTTTTCCGTTCGTAATGTATAAGAATCTAGGTTGATAAAGTCCCAGTGCTGGAGCATCTTGCTGAAAAGCCTGCAAAAAAGGCTCGTACTTAATAACCCGAAGAGCTGGTTCGCTACGAGTTCGTCCTTCTTCAAGAGCATCATCAGCCGTAGAATTGCTCCATTCAGATAGGTTGAGTCTGGTGGGTGAACGTGGATCGGCCTGAGAACTATCCCAATAGACAAATACATCTGGATCAACTCCGATGGAAATACCATAGAGTAGAGCGTCATAATTATGGTAGCTAACGGTATTTTGTAGGTCCGTAGCATCCTGCAAGCTAAGCTTTACATCTACACCTACAGATTGCCATTGCTGTTGAAGTAACCGGGCGTCAGCGGCGTACTCCCCTGAATTACTGGCCGACAGTGTAAAGCTCAGTGGTTGGCCTTTTTTATAACGAGTGCCGTTTGCTCCTGGAATCCAGCCATCGGCAGTTAGTGCTTGTTCAGCAGCGGTTGGGTTATAGCCAGCCTGTTCGTATGCCGGGTTCCAAGCCAGCTGACCTTCTAGTAGAGGTTCTCTCACAGCAATGGTCGGATACCCAAGGCTACTCATTATTGCGATTTGATTGGCGGCTTCCACTAAAGCTTGACGAACATTCACATCAGCCAAAACTCCTGAACTTGTCTTAAAGAAGGCCATTATCGCAGCAGTTAGCGGGAAAGTATCTGTTTGAACGTTAGTAAGCTTTAGATTTGAGGGAAGAGAAGTTAGGCCTGCAATGGCAGTTAATTCCCCTCTGTTAAAGCTGTTAACTAAATCAGTTTGATCTTCAAATGCTCTAATAACAAACTCACTAAGCTTCGGCGTACCGCCGTAGTAATTATCAGAGGGTGTTAGCTCAATACTTTCCTCAGTTGTACTAGTTGTCGGATTGTTAACTTCTACCGCACTAAACTTAAAGGGTCCGCTGCCAACTGGATCGAGAGTATTAAAGTTAGTTGACCTCATCTCATCCATCGGGACGTTTGCCAGCAAATGCTTTGGTATAATGCCGGTAGTTAGTGAGTTGGGGAAAGCGCTGAGTGGATTAGGTAGAGTAAAAGTGACGGTTGAAGGTTTTGGTGCAGCAATAGTCACACCTTGAAAGTTCACACTCAGAGGCGATTGAGCATCCGGACTCTGTATTACATTATAGGTAAACAGAACATCGGCAGAAGTTAGGGGTTGGCCATCTTGCCATTTGAGATTAGGCTTCAAATAGACGGTATAGACAGTTCCGGTACTGTCAACACTCCAGCTACTAGCTAGATCCCCCACTAATTGATTTTCTTGGTTATATGTAAATAGGCTTGAGAAGACCAGCCTCGATACAGAAGTATCTACACTTCCAGTTGCATAGACCGGACTGGCGTTGGTGTAGTCGCCTACAATGCCTTCGTCGTAAACTCCCCCAGGTGTAGGAGTCAGAGTTTGATAGAAATTACTAAGAGAGCGAGTCTGGGCAATTACACCACCGATAAGTAGTAATAGTAACAAAAGCCAGGTGATTACGAATCGTTGGACGTTCGCAAGCCGGCCAAGACGCTTAACAAAGTTACGCTCAAAGCCTTCGCCAGCTTGTGTAGTAAGGCTTTTGGCCTGTAGTTTGCTATTGCGCACCTGTCGGCGGAACCGGATCTTAAGTTTACGACTCGTCATGTTTGTTTGCTAGTCTTTAGACAACGATACCAAGTAACAACGAAGCAGCAAACAAGAATGCCATAAGTATTGTTATCTGGTGAATGGTCTTGTCTGTTCCGCGACGGACAGTGTTAACTTCACCGCCACCGCCTAAACCAGCACCTAGTGATGCCCCGCGTGTTTGAATCAAAATTAAAAAGGTCATGATCAGCATCGAAACAATTGTGATGTAGTTGAATATGTTCATCGCTCCTCCAGAATCACTGTCACTAGATAGTTTACCAACCCTATAATCATACCAGCAAGCACGGCGGCAAGAAAGTCGGTAACGTGCAAAGGTTTATAGATTTTACTAGCCAAGTAAACCATGAAGCCATTGATGATTATCATAAACAATCCTAAGCTGAACAAGATTGCCGGCAATGACAGAACCACCACAAACGGCTTAATGATGATATTCACTATGGCCAAGATCAGCCCAGAAATAAGCAATACTCCGAAGTGACTATTGTAGCTAATGCGAGTAGAGCCAAGAATACCGGCAGCGATCCAAAGCCCCAAAGTACAGACTATCCAGCGTACCAAAAACCTAAGAAGCGCCAAACTAAGAGCATTCATTAACGCTTATTGTAATTTATACAAGGGTCCGCGGCAAGCGGCGAGACAATATCTCGTTACTTTCTGCGGTTATCAGAAGGTCGTCTTCTATCCTTACCCCTATGCCTTCTTCTCTAATGTAAATGCTTGGCTCACACACCAGAACCATTCCAGGTTCCAACGGTTGATCATAGTTACCAACATCATGTACGTCTAAACCAAGGAAATGAGATGTAAGCTGAGGATAGTAGTGACGCACTGCTTCCGGCGTTATAGATTTAATTAGTCCTAGCTCACGCATTTTTTCACCCAGGTATTGCACGACCTGCTTTTCGTATTCTTTTAGAATAGTTCCTGGCTTTAATAATGTCATAGCGTAATTTTGGGTATCCAGTACAGCTTCATAGACTGCCCGCTGCCTCGGACTCGGCATAGACCTAACAGCTATTGTCCGCGAAATATCAGCAGCATAATGGCTAACTTGGGCGCCAACATCGAGTAAGACCAGGTCCTTAGACTTAATCGGTTGATTATTATCGATGTGGTGGACTGTGCACGCTTGTTTACCGGCAGCTACAACTGGAGAGAAAGCGTGTCCAGTCGCTCCTCGTGATCGGAAGCCACTTGTAATGTCTGCTTCTATCTCATACTCATGACGATAGCCGGCTAATTGTCGACGCCGAGTGATGCGTTTTAGACTGTCAATGGTAATATCAATTGCTGACTGTATTGCTAGAAGCTCTGCAGGTTGTTTGATAGATCTTAGTTTTGTTAGGTGACTGCGCAAGTCGAGCACTTCAATGTCGGGATTTATATCTCTTATATTTTGGATGAGTCGGGCTCTGGCAGGGTTAGTATAAAAACCGAGTACATCAATGTATGCAGGAGGCGCAGCAAGTGTAGCAATATGTTTAACTTTTTTTATTCTTGATCTTAATTGTTTCCAGCCAGTTGAATTATTTAGAACGGTTTCGATACCTGAGCGCTTGGTAATTAAATCAGGATCTATGGCTCCATTGAAGAAGTCAAGGCTAGCGCTTCGTTCTGGCGTGATAAGGTACTCCTTGCCTTTATCCATTACGAGGATTAGATCAGCATCATTTAGGCCTGTCAGATACCAGAAATTGCTGTCTTGTTCGAACTGATATTCATTATCCGAGCTGCGCTGCAATACGCCACTCGCAGTTATAACTATAGGTGCAGTCCCGCTAAATAATTCACGCAGCCGCAGTCGGTTATTTACAAAGAACTCTTTTTTAAACTCAACCTTACTCATAGCTTAGTTGAATAGTATATCAGTCCTATCAAAGGATGGCATCCGCTTAGGAGATGTATTGCTTAATACGCTCAGCTAAAGCTTTGCCGACAACTTTACTAAGTTCATCGGTGCTAGAACCTATTATTGCCTGCTTAGATCCAAAAGCTCGTAGTAATTTCTTTCGCGTGGCTGGCCCCACACCTGGTACTTCATCAAACACGCTAACAGTCTGACGTTTAACTTTAAGAACGCTGTGGTAGCTAACGGCAAAACGGTGACTCTCATCACGCACCCGTTGAAGTAGCTTAACTATATCTGAGCTGTGCGGCAACAGTATGCTTAAAAATTCATCGTTGCCACTTAGGAAAGCATGTTCTTCGTGTAATAGTTTTTCGTTAACATCAGTATTTGAGCCTGCGCGGTGAACAATGATTTCTTCTTCGCGCTTGGCCAGACCAACCATCGGTATGTTGCTCCGAGCTGCGTCTCTGGCCTTTATTGCTGAGCTAACCTGGCCCCGACCACCATCAATAAGAATTAGATCTGGTACGCCCCAATCACGTTTATTTTTCTCTGACAGACGCCTAGTAATAACTTCCTGCATATGTCCAAAGTCATTGTTTCCAGGCAAACGCATCTTAAATTTTCTATAGGAAGCCTTGTCCGGCAAACCATTTTTAAAGACCACCATACTGGCAACGTTATCGGTTCCCTGCATATGACTAATATCGTACCCCTCGATTCTGCGAGGGATTTCCTTTAATCCTAAAATATTTGCTAATCCTGAAAGGCTTCGATCTTTGCTAATGTCCAATGTTTCATTATCAAGAAATATGCTGCGCTTACTAAGTGCCTTGATCGCATACAATTGGTTGCGTAGATGGGCAGCATTTTCAAATTGTTTATTTTTTGAAGCGACCTTCATTTCTCTTTCGATCCGTGTTATTAGTTGGAGTCTCTCGCCTTTGAGAAAAGCGATAAGTTTCCGTAAGTTTGCTCTGTAGTCATTCAGTGAAGTTTTGTTTTCCTCAAGACCCGGGCATAGTCCTAAATGATATTGCAGGCAAGCTCGTTTGGGCATTACTCCTGTGTGTGTTGAATAAGGAAAGATCCGCCGGACGTAATGCAGTGCCTCTTTGATTTCCCTGCCATTCCAGTAAGGTCCAAAGTATCGAGCACCATCATCGAGAGGTCGACGCGTAAAAGTTACCGATGGATAAGGATCAGAATAATTGATACGGACGTAGATATTACTTTTATCATCACGCAACAAAATATTATATCTAGGCAAATTTCTTCGTACTAACTCGGCTTCTAAAAATAAGGCGTCGATTTCACTGTCGACTGTCACCCAATCAATGTCGTCAATTTCATTTACCAAAGCATCTGTCTTGGGATCACGAACGCGACTAGTTTGAAAATATTGCCGAACTCGATTTCTAAGATTGGCCGCTTTGCCAATATAAATAACGCTACCGGTTTTATCTTTGTGAAAATAAACACCCGGCTCAGTGGGCAAATTGGACAGTTTCTTTTCAATCCTCATATTCATCTACTTCTTATTTTAGCAAGCTTTTCCCTTGTCAGTAGAAGTTATGCTGTGTTAGGATAAGGGCTGTTTATTAACGTAACGGAAAGGGCGCCAGAAAAATGAAAAGTCTCACAAATCTCGTGATCAAGAAATCTATGGTCGCCCCCGTGGCGTGCTTATAGCCTCTTCTGATCAAAAGCAACATTTAACAATTAAATTATATTTAAATAAGCAACGAGCGGAGGCTCGTTTATATGATTAAGCCTTCAAGCTACAAGACAGCCAAACTTATCTGGTATCACGTTTGGAAATATCCAAAATATGTGATCCCTATACTTTTCATTGTTCCTGTAACTGTACTAGTTCAATCTTATCTACCGCCCTTAATTCTAGCTAACGTCCTAAATCGTTTAAGTAAGGGTAGTTATAAGCCGCACCAAGTTTGGTCTAGTTTTGGTGGAGATTTAGTCCTCTATGCTGTCCTCTTAATAATTGGTGGTGTAGTCATGTGGCGAATTGTTGACGCCTTTGGCTGGACCTTAGAGGCAGCTGTTGAACGCAATCTAGCGGAGCGAGTTTATAAACATCTCATCTCGCAAAGTGCTAATTTTCATGCAAATAGATTTGGCGGCTCATTGGTTTCTCAGACGAGCAAACTACTCGGCGCCTATGTTCGTATAGCTGATACCACTATATTTCAGGTCTTGCCTCTAATTTCGGGACTAATTTTTACGGCTATAATTCTGTTTTCTCGAGCACCATTATTTGTCGTTTTGCTGATGACCTTTTCACTTGTTTATATTGTTCTGGCCATCTATCTAACTAGACATGTAAGGGATCTAGCGTCTAGACATGCACAGGCCGAGAGTGAAGTAACCGCATATTTAGCAGACTCCGTGACTAACGTAATGGCAATTAAAAGCTTTTCCGGAAGTAGGTACGAGATAGAGCAGTTTAGCAAGAAAACCAATAAAGTACGCGGGCGAGTCTATGATTTAATGGGTGGTAGCAGGGTCTTAATGGTCTACCTTAGCTCTGCAACAACGATTATTTCCGGGCTTTCCCTGTCCATGGCAGTTATAGGAGTACTAGTTTTTAAAGCCGACTTAGCCACGGTGTACTTAATTCTGAGCTATACCAGCGCTATCGCTGCGTTGTTGCTGACCTTCGGCGTTCAGTCATTACGCACCTATAATCGAGCGTTTGGTGACGCCAGTGAAATGACCGCTACTTTGGCTGTAGAGCCAGAAGTTAAGGACCCAGTCCACCCTGAAGTATCCAAGATTAAGGAAGGTGCTATTGAGTTTCGCAATGTTGAATTCAAACACGAAGGTGCTGGCGATGTATTGTTCAGCAATCTTAATCTAAAGATAAAAGCGGGCCAGAAAGTTGGGCTAGTTGGGCATTCTGGGTCAGGAAAAACTACCTTTATGCGCTTGCTGCTAAGGTTCAGCGACATTGATGGTGGCGAGATACTAATCGATGGTCAAAATATCGCACATCTAACTCAGGATGATTTACGAGCGAGTATCGCCTACGTTCCGCAGGAGCCAATAATGTTCCATCGTTCCCTTTTAGAAAATATCCGCTACGGTGACTTCAAGGCAACTGAGAAAGAAGTAATCAAGGCTGCTAAATTAGCACATGCCGACGACTTCATAAACGATCTTCCAGAAGGTTATGAGACTCTTGTTGGAGAACGCGGTGTTAAGCTTTCGGGTGGACAGCGTCAGCGTATAGCCATTGCCAGAGCCATGATTAAAGACGCCCCAATTTTAGTATTAGACGAGGCCACTAGCGCACTTGATTCCGATAGTGAACTATTAATTCAGGATGCTCTTTGGAAACTGATGGAGAAGCACACAGCTATTGTGATTGCACACCGATTGAGTACTATTCAAAAGATGGATCGTATCGTAGTTCTCGAAGATGGGGAAGTAGTAGAAGACGGGACGCATAGAGATTTAATTAAAGCCAAAGGTATATATGCCCAACTGTGGGCACACCAGTCTGGCGGATTTATCGATGAGTAACAAACAGACCAAAAAATATTCGTACGCATTTCACACGTATCTTAGCTATGCCCGCGCCTATAAATTAAGGTTTATTGCAGTAATAATTAGCTTCATTTTAGCCAGTTCATTACTGTCTATTATTCCTATATTTATTGGTAGATTAGTCGGAGCATTAGCAGCTAACCCGGTTCAGGGCCACCAAGCAGTAATTGACGTATGGATACTCATCTTATGCAGTGTGGGACACAACCTTCTTTGGCCGCTAAGTGAACTAGTGTACATAAAACTCGTAAAGCCACTTGGTTATCTCTATGAGAATATCCTCTTTAAGAGAATTATACGCATGCCCTACCCATACTTTGTAGATAAATTCACCGGCAAAATGTCCTCTTATGTTGGTTCCATTAGTCAGGAGCTGCGCGATTTTGTTGAAAATGTCTGCTATAACTACACCAGCCAAATTGTAAATCTAGTTGTGATTACCGCAATTCTTACTTCAATTAACTGGCAAACGGTCACGGTATTTTTAGTTGGCATAGTTGGTATGCTAGTTGTCGGTCGCCATACAATTAAAATTAGTAATAAATACGAAAAAATCTCCACCGACATACAATCTACGAAAAACGGTAAAATTATCGACGCTATCGCTAACTTTGTAAACATCAAGTCTTTTCAAAAAGAACATATCGAAATCCGCACCATAGAAAGCGAGCAAAAAAAGACAATTAAAGCCGCTACTCAATCAGCTGTTTGGACTGTGTTTTTCTGGAATTCACTATCTTTCTTTGTACGCAATTTTATTTGGCCCATAACTATAGGACTTAATGTATATCTATTTTTTCACCACGAGATATCAATTGCTCAGTTAACTACCTTGTTATCAACTATACTGCTCTTCTCAAGCACCATATGGGAATTAATTTGGTATGTATCTCAATTCAATTTAAAACTAGCTAGGATCGAAGAGGCTCACGTCTACTTGTTTGGCAAGCACAATATAGTTAAAGAAGACTACGATCGCCAACATAGGGAACACTTAGCATTGGCACTTAATAACGAGTTGGTGCTTAACAAGCTGAGTTTTGCTTATCCAGACAAGCTAGATGTTAGGGTTCTAAATAATATAAATCTAGTCCTAAAGAAGGGTGAGAAACTAGGTATTGTTGGTAGGAGTGGGAGTGGTAAGTCGACTCTAACTAAATTAATGCTCGGCTATTACCCTGTTGAGAAAGGCCAAATTACATTAGACGATATAGCGGTTGAGACAATAGACCTAGCAGAGTTAGTGTCTTATGTACCCCAAGACACTAGTCTATTTCATCGAAGTATAGCCGACAATATTGCCTATGCAGCTGATGGTGTAGTTACTCGTGAGGATGTCGTTAAGGCAGCTAAGCAAGCGCATGCTGATGAGTTTATAACTAATATAGGCGAGGGCTATGAAGCCTTAGTTGGTGAGCGTGGTGTAAAATTATCGGCTGGCCAACGCCAACGTATCGCTATTGCGCGCGCAATGCTAGATAACAAACCGCTGCTGATTTTAGACGAGGCTACAAGTGCACTAGACAGTGAAAGTGAAATTCTAGTTCAGCGGGCTTTGGAAGCACTTTGGGAACATAAAACTGTTATAGCCATTGCCCACCGTCTATCTACACTTCGGCATATGGACAGAATCTTGGTTATGGATAGGGGCAGTATTGTTGAACAAGGCACACATGATGAGCTACTTGAAGCACGTGGCCTTTACGCTAAACTATGGGCTCACCAATCTGGCGGATTTATAGAAGAGTAGAGTTATTCTTCTTCGCCAGGTTCGGCAGGCTTTTCTTCAGAACCATCTTCAGCTCCAGCTTCTACCTCAGCAGCAGCCTCTTCGGCAGCTTCTTCTTCCTCAGAAATCTGAGCCTTGGTCTCTTCGATTACTGCAATTGGGTGTTCGGGTTCGGTCATAATCTTGACTCCACTTGGTACTATCAGGTCTGCAACCGTAATCTTATCGCCAATTTCTGCAAGACCACTCCCATCTACCAGAATCTCATCAGGTAGGTCCCTAGGTAGGGCTTCAACTTCAACAGTGTCAAGCTGCTCAATAAGTAGCAATCCGGTCTTCTCGGCTGGAATCTCGCCGGTAATGCGGATTGGGATTTCAGCTTCAACCGTTTGGTTAGCGTCAACGGCATTAAAAACAACATGAACTAAAAGATGCTTCTTAGGATCAAACTCAGCTGTTTTAATTAGGGCTGTGTAGATTTTTTTGCCTACAGTTAACTCAACAGGGTGGTGTTTACCGGCGGCTTTGTAAGCCTTGACCATGTCCGTAGTTGGTGCCATGACAATCAACGATTCTTTACCATGATCGTGTATAACGGCTGGGATCATACCATCACGTCGCAGATGTTTGACGGCTTTGCCTTTAACATCACGCTGCTCTAAACTCAGCGCTATAACTTCCTGTGTAGGCATATTTTCTCCTTTAACAGGTTTAATTATACCAAATTTCATGGACTTATGGGTTAAATATGGATAGTCTTAGTAAATATGTTCAATGTAACACATATTATTGAGAGTGGTGGGCTGTTACTCATTGCGCTTATGGTTTTTGCTGAGTCCGGTATGTTGTTGGGCTTCTTTCTACCGGGTGATACCTTAATTTTCACAGCCGGGTTCTTCGCCGGAATCGGTAAACTTCCACTCTTAGGATTAATACTAACTGTTATACTAGCCGCCATCGCCGGCGATAACACCGGATATCAGATTGGTAAAAGTGCCGGTCATAAATTATTCCGCAAGGAAGATGGGCTTATATTTAGACAATCTTATGTAAAGAAATCTGAGGTGTTTTACAAAAAGCACGGCGGTAAAACTATTCTTCTCGCTCAATTTTTCCCGATTGTCAGAACCTTTGTGCCAGTTGTGGCTGGTATTAGTCACATGTCTCGCAAAAAATTTGTAGCCTTCAATATGGTTGGTGTGATAATTTGGGGAACAGCTATCGTTCTGTTGGGTGATTGGCTAGGCAGTAAAATACCAAACATTGATAAGTATCTGCTCCCAGTTGCTGGAGCAGCCATTCTACTTAGTTTTGGGCCGACGTTATGGCATCTTGCAAAAGCTCTTTTGGAGCGACGACGAGCTAAAAAACATCCTGTCAAAGATAAGTCTTAAGCAAGTCTATTCACTCGGCTCAGAATTATTTTCAGGAAAAGTAATCGGTAACCCGCTGGAATATCTCAGGCCATCAAATAGACCCATACCAACGGCTCTGCCGATTACTGTAGCTGCGTGTAGGAATTTTTCTTTCGCTACTCTAAGCTCTTCAACGTACAAAATATTTTGGGCGGTTTGAAGCATCAATTCAACTGATGCATCTTGATTTGTAGGGTTCTCATAATCGCTCATACCAATAATGCTTTACTACTTTTTAAGAAGACTTTTTAGGTAACCACTAGTGTGCGACTTCGTTGCACTCGCAACTTTTTCAGGTGTGCCTTCGGCGACGACTTGACCGCCAGCTTCGCCACCCTCTGGACCCATGTCTATAAGCCAGTCGGCGTTCTTTATGACATCAAGGTTGTGTTCAATAATGATCATACTATTGCCAGTATCAACTAAAGCATGAAGCACGCCAAGTAACTTGTCGACATCTGCCATATGTAGACCAGTGGTTGGTTCATCCAAAATGTAGAGGGTTCTACCAGTTGAGCGACGAGATAGTTCGCTGGCTAGTTTAATTCTCTGAGCTTCTCCCCCGCTCAGTGTCGTGGCTGGCTGACCAAGTCGGATATAGCCCAGTCCAACGTCCACTAGAGTCTGCAACTTACGAGCAATGGCTGGCAAGTTAGCAAAAAATTCCAAGCCTTGTTCACAGGTCATTTCCAAAACGTCACTAATACTTTTGCCTTTGTAGTGAATCTCTAATGCCTCGCGGTTATAGCGTTTACCATGACAGACTTCACAAGGAACATAAACGTCTGGTAAAAAGTGCATTTCTATCTTAATAATGCCGTCCCCTGAACAGTTCTCGCATCTACCACCCTTAACATTGAAACTAAAACGCCCGGCATTGTAGCCACGAAGTCTTGCCTCTGGGGTAGTTGCAAAAAGCTCTCTTATTGGCGTAAATAGTCCGGTGTATGTTGCTGGGTTAGAACGTGGTGTTCTACCAATTGGAGATTGATCAATAATAATAGCTTTGTCGAGTTCTTTAATCCCAATTATCTCATCATGACTGCCGGGAACTGTATTAGCTCGATGTAACCGCGCTAAAAGTTCTTTGGCCAAAATATCATTAATCAACGATGACTTCCCTGACCCACTGACACCACTTACAACTACCATTAGACCCAGTGGGATATCAATATCAACGTTCTTTAGATTATTTTCGCGCGCTCCCTTGATTGTCAAAGTTTTACCATTGCCCTTACGTCGTTTGTTAGGTACTGGTATCTCTCGAACTCCATTTAGATATTGACCTGTAATGCTAGCTTTATTCTTTATGATTTCCGCAGGTGTACCCTCGGCAACAACTTCACCACCATGTATACCGGCTCCAGGTCCTATGTCCAATACATAGTCTGCTGATCGTATCGTTTCCTCATCATGCTCAACAACGATCACAGTATTGCCTAGGTCGCGAAGATCCTTAAGCGTTGATATGAGTCGAGCATTGTCGCGTTGATGAAGTCCAATACTGGGCTCATCAAGGACATATAGAACTCCCATTAGTCCAGATCCAATTTGAGTAGCTAGTCGAATACGCTGTGCTTCTCCTCCGCTCAGGGTTGTTGCTGAACGAGCCAATGTTAAGTAATTAAGTCCCACATTCTGCATAAAATTCAAACGAGACATAATTTCTTTGAGTATTTGAGTAGCAATGTGGGCATCTTTTTCGTTTAGTTTTAGTGAGTAAAAGAAACTCAACGCGTCATCAATACTGAGTTCACAAATATCCATAATTGACTGGTCTGCAACAGTTACGGCCAAAACTTCTGGCTTCAAGCGCCGTCCTTTGCAAGCAACACATGGTCGTTCTCGCATAAATTTTTCTATATCACGGCGCATAAAATCACTCTCGGTTTCTCTATGACGACGTTCGAGATTTGGTATGACACCTTCATAAGTAGTTTGGAAACTACGACCAACTCCTAGTGATAATTTATAACTCTCCTCACCAGTGCCATATAAAACTCTATCTAGATCTTCTTTCTTCATATCGCCAGTTGGCACTTGAAGACTAAATCCATAGCGATCAGCAACAGCTTGAAGCTTCTTCATATACCAAGCATCAATTGTGAAACGATTGAAAGGTCTAATAGCTCCTTCTGATATAGTTAATCGGCCGTTGGGTATAACCAATTCTGGGTCGACTTCCAAACGATTGCCAAGACCCGTACATACCGGACAAGCCCCGTGAGGAGAATTAAAGCTAAAGGTTCGGGGTTCTAGTTCTGGGATCGAAACATCTGGGTGATCAACACAGGCATATTTTAAGCTGTAGGCAAACTCTTCTTTCTTATCAGCGTCTACTACTATTAGTCTGCCGCCGGCAACCTCGAGCGCCTGTTCAACAGACTGGACTAAACGCGTCCGACTATCTTCGTTATTAACCAAACGATCGACGACTATTTCAATCTCGTGCTTGTAGTTTTTATCTAGTTCTGGAAACTCATCAAGGGCGTAGACTACTCCATCGACCCGGGCTCGGGCAAAGCCGGCCCGCATATATTGTTCGGAAATATGCTCAAAGGCACCTTTTTTGTCTTGAACGATAGGTGCAAGGACCATGAGCTTGGAGTCGGTAGGCAGATTAGTAATCTGTTCAATAATTGCTGTGGAGGTTTGCCGTGCTACTGGCTTACCGCAAATCGGACAATGGGGAATACCAATACGGGCAAATAGTAAACGTAAGTAGTCATAGACTTCGGTAACGGTGGCTACCGTACTACGTGGGTTTCGGCTAGTAGATTTTTGATCGATACTAATTGCTGGGGAGAGGCCATCAATTTGATCCACGTCAGGCTTCTCCATAATCCCTAGAAACTGTCGAGCATAGCTGCTTAATGATTCAACGTAACGTCTTTGACCCTCAGCATATATGGTGTCAAAAGCTAGACTAGACTTACCAGAACCAGATAGACCAGTTATAACAACCAACTTGGCACGCGGAATAGTAACATCAATGTTCTTGAGGTTATGCTCCCTTGCTCCCTTGATTTCTATATAGTCAGCCATGAATGAATGTCGGATAAGTATACACGTTTTTAGCGTATTTTTCCAGATGGTTTAAGACGAATTAACATAATTAACCATAAGCTATATTACAATATTATTGCGCTAATTACCATGTTGTTCTAAAATAGCAATAAAATAATTGTGGGAGCACTGCGATGCAGAACTTCGTCGTACTGGGCCTAGTACCAGGCACTAATTTTCAAATCACCTTTTTAGGCTCAATTATTCTATTTATAAGTTTAATCTTTTTAGCTCTTTTTACTTTCTATATTTATCATCGGGTGCGCAAGATAATTAGCTGGATTGGTATAGCCTGGATTATTTATTCAAATCAGCATCTTCGTCGTTATCGTCAGACGGTATAATACTCTCACCCCATAGTTGAAGTTCTTCAATCAAATATTTTTGATCGGTGGTTAGTTTGCCACGAGATGTAATTTCCTCAAGCTGCTTAAAGTAGCTTGCCAATCGGCTGGTCGGTCCGCCAAGCAAATATTCGCGGCAATGAGCTTCCCAATTCTTTCTTTGCTCAACAGTTAACAGTTTCGGATAGTTTCTGGCCAGAAATAACGGAAATAATTCACTGAGACGTCGATCATTGAATTTAAGATCAAGATTGTTTATATCAGTTGGCTTGGCATTATGAAGTTCGTGTAGGTTTTCTCTGTCACTATCATCAAAAAACCCGTCATACAACTGAGCGTCAACCGGAGTATCGGATTGAGTTATATTTCTACGATTTCTCTGTTGGTCTAATATCTTTAAAGCACTAATCACCTTTTGAGGAAAGTCTTTAAGTTTTTCCAATGCTTCTTTGTTCTGCTTTATTTCACTCAGATCAATTTTCAGCCGTTCTTGGCTAGCATTATCAAGGACACTAAGCGGGGCAACTGCTGGACATCGATTAAACAGTAGAGTCTTAATGGGCAGCCTGTCGCCGGGATCGTCTCTGCCAAGTTTCCAAGCCACCACTAATTGTTCTGGGGTCATCTTGGCAAAAGTATTTGGATCATGACGCAGATCGTAAACTAGCACACCGGCACGGTCTGGATGATCAGCGATTACTTGAACGACGGTGGTCTTTTCATACTCACTCGGATATTTCCCGCTCGTGTATATAAAGGGCTCACGGCTATTAACAAGTGCAGCAACACTTTTCTTATCGCGGTGCTCGAATGAGAAACTAAATAATTTCGGTTGCTTGTCGCGCAGTAGTTTTGCAATTTCTATTGTGGCCAGAACATCGCTAAGAGCATCATGAGCTTTTTCATGAGTTAATTCATTTAGGGAGCTGAGAAGTTCCAATCGATTAGTTGCCTTGCCGTCCGAGTCCACTGGCCATTTGATTCCATCTGGCCTAAGAGCCCTGGTCATTCTAACCAAGTCCAATAAGTCCCAGCGTGAACGACCGTTGGCGTACTGCCAGGAATAAGAGTCATAGAGATTGCGATACTGTAAAAAACGCATGAACTCGTCATCAAATCGGATGTTGTTATAACCTACAAAAGTTGTACCAGGAGTGTTAATAGTTTTGTTGAATAGTTCTAGAAAGTCGGCCTCACTAATGCCCTCGCTAAGAGTTTTTTGGGGAGTTATGCCGGTAACCAAAACGGCCCCCGGGTCGGGGATAACGTCAGCTGTCAGCTTTATATAGACGCTTACGGGCTTGCCTAGTGGTTTAAGATCAAGGTTGGTTCGTTGACCCCCAAATTGAGTTATCCGACCCTCCCAGGGACTAAAAGATGTAGTCTCCAGATCGTAGAAGAAAAGACTTTGCTGCATCGCTAGATTAATAAGGGAACTGGCCCTTATCGGCTATGATAATCATGTCGCCTGGCTTTATGTTGTGACGGGTAAGTTCATGCATGATGCCAACCTTACGCATAATGTCGCGTAGCCTTTGGACGCTGTCAGGATTATCAAAATCGGTTCGGCCGGCAAAACGCTCTATACGCTCACCAGTTACCAAATAAGTATTGCCCTTTTGGTGGACCTGCCAAGCAACGTCATCGCTTTCGAGTCTAAGTACTGGGGGGGTATTGGCTTGCTCGGCTTCGATCTCTCCTTGATGGCGGCGCTCTTTAACAACTATCTTTAGTACGTCATCCAAAAGCTCTTTAATGCCGCTATGAGTCTGAGCTGAAATAGCCAGAACCGGAGTTTTTTTATCAACAACTTTTTTTAGCTTACTAACTAAAGTGTCAATTTCTTTTTTACTTAGTCCTTCGGTTTTATTGAGAGCTACAATCTGAGGTCTAGTTGTTAGATCAATTTTATAAAGTTTGAGTTCGTTCTGGATCGTCTTATAGGCCTTGACTACATCATCATAAGCATCAATCATATGGACCATTACAAGTGTGCGCTCAACGTGACGCAAGAATTCGTCGCCCAGTCCACGTCCCTTAGCTGCCCCCTCGATCAAACCAGGAATATCGGCGAATAACAGACTGGTCTGTTTATTAATATCAACCATGCCAAGATTTGGGGTAAGCGTGGTAAACGGATAATCAGCAATCTCAGGACGGGCATTGCTCAGTACTGACAGCAAAGTTGATTTACCGGCATTGGGTAGGCCAATCAGGCCGACGTCAGCTATCAATCTTAACTCAAAGGTAACTTTCTTGGTCTCACCTTGCTCACCCTTTTCAGCAACTCTTGGGGCCTGGCGAACCGAGCTGATAAAGTGGGCGTTTCCAAATCCGCCCTTTCCGCCCTTTGCGATAACTACCTGTTGTTCATCACTAGTTAAATCAGCCAACATATTGCCTTGCTCATCGAGTACTGTTGTACCAAGAGGTACGGCCACAATCATATCTTCCCCGCTTCGTCCATGTCGTTTGTTTTTCTCACCTGGCTTACCAGAATCAGCCTTTAATTCCTTCTGATATCTAAAGTTAGCAAGAGTGTTTTGATTGCGACTAGCAAGCAGTATAATATCGCCACCATCTCCGCCGTCGCCACCGTTCGGACCACCTTTATCAATAAATTTCTCATGACGAAAACTAACAATTCCGTTACCACCGTCACCTGCCGTAAGCACCACTTCTGCTTTATCTACAAAACTCATCTATAACTTAAGTATATCAGGGGAAGGACAAATGCGTTTAGTGAGTAATGTAATGTTGGAATGTAGAGGCTGATACCCAACCGCTATAACCGACTCGGTCCCAACCTGCAATTCCATTCATATCTTTGAACTGTATTTGGCTACCATCAGCGGATACAGCCGTGACAACAGCAACGTGTCCTTCACCGCCTGCGGCGTCTGCCGTTTGGGCAATTGCTCCAACTGTTGGTGAGACGCTGACATTCCATCCGCTTAGCGAGGCATAATATGCCCAACTACTAGCGTTCCCCCAGTTGGTAGGTACCGGTAACTGAGTTGCCACATACCAGGTACAATAACCAAAGTCGTAGCCGTTGCCGCCGTACACTGCCGCAAAGAAGTTATAGGTTGGCGCAGCAGGCTGTTGGCCGTTTGGAATAATTATCAGTTCCCCAGGTTGTATGCCGTTAATCTCAGCGTCGTTATAAGCGATTAACTGAGTCAGATTAGCGCCATATTTTGTGGCAAGACTTTGGGGAGTATCACCAGATTGGACGGTATACACAATACCGTTAACCGGTGGTATGAGTAATTTGAGGCCAGGAGTTAGATTGACTACATTGTGATTGGACCAAGAGATGCTGTTAGAGGTGATATCAAATTTGGCAGCCAGCGATGCAAGAGTGTCACCAGGCTGAGTTACATATGTCTGGATATTATCCCTAGACTTATAAGCAGTTGTTACAACCTGAGGCTCCGGAGCAATACTGTTGTCGGTTGGTACCAGTGCTAATTCCGCATCGTCTGTTTCACTCTGGTTCTTAACGGCCGTTGATTCTGGAAGATTAGCCGCCTGGGCAATACTAAGGGCAATATCAGCTGAGGATAACTGATCAAGCGGATCGGTGGTCGTACTAGCGGCGGCTGCTTGGCCAAGACCAACGGTGCTGGAAGCATTAGATCGTTGAACAATAAACAAGATAAGCAGTGTTAAAACAACAAGATTGAATCCTAGCAGACTATAGCGAACTAATCGACGTCGGTTGCTTTTTAGCTGAAAGCGCGACTGCAGACGTCGTTGTATTCTAGTGAGCTTGTTCTTTTGAAGTACCTCTGGCACTTCTTCTGATGTACTAATAAAAACTCCTACGAAATTACGTGCAAAACTTATTCGGTGATCGAAGGAACTACACTTTATTCTACCAAAATAGTGGTTTAGTTCAATCCGCTAAGCGGTTTACTTAATCTGTTGTTGGCTACTGGGAAGCTTGACCGTATTGAGAAATATTGGCATTTTGTTGTGCCAAAGTCTGCGCAAAGTAAGTCGTTCCATTTTTACCCGTAACAAAATACAACCAACTGGTACTGGCTGGGTGAGCCGCCGCATTTAATGCCTGAACATCAACAGTACTAATTGGTGTGGGAGGAAGGCCAGCATGGAGATATGTGTTATATGGAGTATCATAGCTGATCGACAAAGGTTGATTATTCAAAATACAGCCGTAGTAGGCTGTGACATTACTTTGCAACGGAATACTTTGAGATAGGCGAGATAAGAATACTTGGGCGACTTGAGCCTGATCAGCAGGATCAGAAACTTCCTTTTCAATAATTGAAGCTAGTGTGATCCCCTGATAAGTGCTCAAGCCTTCTTTGGCGAACGAGGCCTGTAGTGCCGGGGTGAGTTTTGCAGCCATTTCGTTCAAAGATTCAGTGATAATGACTGAAGGATCAGTATCGGCACTTCTTTGGAAGGAGTCTGGGTAAAGTAGACCTTCTAAGCTATTGCCCGCTGGCACAAAGCTCATTATCGCACGGTCTTGATACTTCGAAGCCACCAAGGCGTTGTCAACTGAGGTAGGTGAAAAACCACTGTTAATTAAACCTGCTCGTACTTGATCAAGTCGTTGGCCAGGCACGATAGTTACCAATTTGGTAGCAACCTTGCCATTGGTGAGAATAGTGACTATCTGTTGGACGCTCTGGCTGGGTGAAAGATCATAAGTTCCAGCTTGTAGATCACTACGTACATTTTCATTATTGACATATTCTTCAAATGCTAAGGTACTTCTTATAAGCCCACTAGTTTTTAGCTGTTTAGCTATCTGAGAAAGTGATTCACCGCTAGCGATAGTGACCAACTGCGAGCTTTGGCTGTCACTAACCGGTTGCAGATTTACGGTGTAGTCGTGACGCACCCAGATTATGGCTAGAACAATCGCGATAATCGTCAGTATCGATAAACTAAGAGTTAAAGTCGAGCGAAAACGCCCGTGTTTGCGCTTTTTCATGATGTAATTCTTATGAAACCTCTTGATGTGCATGAAGGAAGTCTTCCAAGATGTATACCGCTGCTAAAGCATCGATATCACCTTTGGCGTAAGGTCGTCCGTGTGCTTTTAGTTCTTCTTCGGCTTTCACAGAGGTAACGGCCTCGTCAGTCAAGTATACTGGAATATCTAACTTCTTGTTAAGCTTGTCCCGAAAGGCCATAACATAATTCGTTTGCTGAGTCGGTTTGCCATCTAGATTACGTGGTAACCCCAAGACAATTTTACTGGCTCCCTCTTCACTTACTAAATCGGCGATTGAATCGAATATCTTATCATCAACATTAAGTGTTTTTAGGCTCTGGGGTAGACGCGTTAAGCTACTGGCTCTGGCAACACCAATTCGCTTCGAACCGACGTCAAATGCCAATATAGTGTCTGTATCTGCGGTCATTTTTAAGAACCTTGATTTAGAACCGTAATAGTCGTCTTTGAGAGATTAGATGGAACCGATGACACCCAGAAAGGCGAGAAGTGTACAGTTACACTTTTGACACCGGGTAAGGCTTCAATTATAGATTGTACATCGCCACTTCTTTTGCCAACTATTTCTTTCTTTATGCTATTGACGTCGATTTGTGAGCCGACTACAGATGTCGTAGACATTGAGACTTGAGTCTGCGTACCGCTTGAGCTAAGTGAGTTATATGTGGCATCGCCAACGCCACTACTAACGATGCTTTGTGATGAGGAGTTAATCTGTTGATCAACACTGTCATCTACTAGAGTTGTAAGATCACTCTGATGAACACCTAGCATAGTGTAGGTTATTGTTTCGCTGGCCGTGACATTGTTGGCCTGTGTACCAACACTTGGTGATGTTGTAACTGTTGGGGACCCCGCAACAAAGGTTGCGACTATTGGAACTAATCCGGCCTGAGTTAGATCGTTCTGTAGCTGCTGACTAATCGTGCTGCTGGTTGGGGCAGCTAGCTTCTGGGTAGCAGATGTAACGTCGGCTGGTGCTACAGTTTGGATAACGGAATCTGTGCCGCCACTGAAGGCCGTACTAGACTGACCACTTACATTGCTGTATCCTGCAACGCTAAACGTTGTAGGAGAGATGTTATATTGCGTACCGCCAGAGTCTGCCATAACATTTACTGAGCTCGACCACAGACTAGAGAATTTACTAGGGTTACATTGCGGGCCAACTGTTACGCTTTGCAAAGTTACCGATGACTGAGTTAAGAAGGTGAGGCCATTAGCACTAATTCCCGTACCGGCCGGTATGGTTACTTGGGCCTCAGAACAGTTAGTCAGAGCCAATGTTACCTCTCCGGTTGCTTGTGTACCGTTATTTTGTTGCCCGGTAGTAGGTGCTGTGGCAGTAACTGTCTTACTAACTGTTTGGAGTGTGGCTGGGACAGTAAGACTGGCGGTGTTCAGTTGAGTGGTAGAGGTTGATAGCGTCAGTGTCAGATTAGAATTTACGTTTTGGTTACTGGTGTGGATAGCGATTGTG
>CAJCIR010000065.1 GCA_903970425.1 Chlamydiota bacterium
ATCTTCGGTATGTGGTAAACCTGTTGGCTATTCTGTAGAAAACGTAGAAATATATCCCAATCTTGAGCACCTTCTGTTCCTAATCGAAAGCCACCAATATCATCAACGATTGACTTTCTCAGTAGCGCAAAATGAGTTATATAGTTACATGAGTTTAGAAAGTCGGGGCTAAAATCAGGTTTGAAAAACGGATCTATATGATGCCTATCAGCCTCTAGCTTATCTTCATCGCTATAAATAAAGTCTACGTTTGATTTTTTATTCATAACCGCGACTGCCTCAAAAAGAGCATTTGGCATTAGCAGGTCATCATGATCAAGCAAGGCCACAAAATCGCCGCTAGCTAATTTTAGAGCCTCGTTAGAAGAACCAGAAATATGCATATTATTCTTTAGCGTAGTCCATTTAATATTGCTATATTTCTTTGCAAAATTTTTAACCGTTATAAGGACCTGGGGATCCGTCGAAGCATCGTCAGCTATACAGAGCTCCCAGTTTGGATAAGATTGATCAATGACTGATTGTACGCACTCTCTCAGGTATTTTTTTGGAGTGTTATATACAGGCAATATAATGCTAATCAAAGGCTGGTAGGCAAATTTAAGACTCTCTTTATTTTGATGAAGTATGAGTTCTGCTGATGGGAAGTGTCTGCGAAACCATTGGCTGTAGGTTCGCTGTCTTTGTTTGGCAAGGGATATCCTCTTCCTGTGCTTCTTAACTTTATTAACTGCTTCTTTTGGATGAGCAACTGTGACCAAACCTTTTTTTACTATTTTTCTCACCATAGTATTATTTGGCCTTGCTCTTTGGTTTTACTTTACTCACAGCCCAACTCATCCTACGAGAAAGCCGAAATGATTTCGAATTCACTATATCATTCATTTCCGCTTCGACTGTCTTGAGCTCTTCCTGTCTTGTCATTAATCTTTCCCCTAATATACTGGCCTCTTTGGTTAATCGCTTAACCTTGGTATTTATTTCTTGGTCTCGTTCCTGTTGGGCCTTTGCGCTCCAATGTTGAGATATTACACCTGATGGAGCCAGCGTTTCAGTTATTTCCCTATTGGAACAAAGAATGTAAAAGTAGAGTACTTTATTAGTGCTTATTGGTCCTAGTTGTGTTACGGGCATTTCAACGGAAATTTCCTTGGAAAGTATTTGCTCATCCACTATAGCGTTAAAGACCCAGGTTCCTTGAAAGTAGTCTTTGGTATTCTTAAAGTACTTGTGAATCAATGACAGTAGCTCTTTATGCTCAAACTCGTGGAGGTGAAAATGGTTTCCTTTGGCAAACTCTCTTACGTTAGGAGTGGAAATAACAAATAAACCATCCGGTTTTAATACTCTCTTTACCTCTTCCATAAAGCGGTTATAGTCAGCAATATGTTCTATGGTCTCAAAACTTGTGACAATCTCTAAACTATTATCTTCAAGCGGAATTTTTATGGCATCACCAACCATAAAATTAAGATTCTTGGCTTTGTAGTTATCACTAGCATACCTAACTGCACTAGAGTTATTATCAACACCGATAACTTTTTTAGCAGTTTGTGCTAGTATGCTGCTTCCGTAGCCACTCCCCGAAGCTATATCTAAAATAGTTTTCCCTTTAACAAGATCTTTGGCTACTAGATAACGATTTATATGTTCGTCATGAACAAATGTCTTCTTGTGATATTCAGGCACCATTCTTTCGCCAGTGTCTTCAAGGGCAGCCTTTGGTGCTTTTGAGTCAATACTATTCATGAACCTCACTTATACAATTCTTAATTAATGATACCACGACTAAACGTCTCTCAACTGGGCGCCTTTACTCGGCATAACTATTGAATACAGGTTGTCAGAACCCATTATCAAAAACGACTTAGCTCTTGTGATGCGTTCATAATAATAAGTGGCTTCTTTATTGGCTACTGCTGGTTCGATAAAGTATTTACCAGTATTTAGCTGCTCTGGCAGCGTAACCACATATTCATATACTTTGCCTTTTTTGGCCCCCGCTGTTGACTGCCCATCTACCCAAGTATTTGTGGCATATATAGGACTCCCCACTCCATCTCGCCATAGGGTGATGCCGATTATTGGATCCTCGACGGGTTGCTTGAATTTTACATAGAAAGTCGTTGTAAGGCGTGTTCCAAAAGGTACTGCGTCCCTAATTTCGTTACCAGACTGATCAGTCAATTTAAGATTAGTGATGCTAACTGCTTCATTTTTAGGGGCAGCATCCCTTCGTTCTTCATCCTTTGTCTCTAATTGCTTCATGACGACTCGGTCATAATGATTCAGTACTGATTTTGTCTCGCCTCTAGCAATGATTACCCCTTTGTCTATCAGTATGGCTTGATCACAAAATTTCTCTAAGGAGCCTCTGTCATGAGATACGAATACAACCGTCTGGCCGGCGGCTTTTAATTCATTAAAGTAGTCCATGCACTTTGTTTGGAATGCGGCGTCGCCAACCGCTAAGACTTCGTCAATTAACAGGATGTCACTTTTAGCCCGTATGGCTATAGAAAAGGCTAGTCTCACCTGCATGCCAGAGGAATAGTTTTTGAGTTTTTGATCCATAAATTCTTCTATCTCGGCAAACTCAACAATGTCGTCATAGATTGCTCGCATTTCCTTTCGAGAAAAGCCAAGCAGCGCCCCGTTCAGAAAAACGTTTTCTTTACCGGTTAGTTCTTGATTAAATCCAACCCCTAGCTCTATAAAGGGTGTGAGTTTGCCGTTAATGTTTATTGTGCCTTTGTCTGGAGGGTAGATACCGGCTAGCATCTTGAGTAATGTGCTCTTACCGCTTCCATTACGACCAACTATTCCGAAGAATTCTCCTTTTTTTATCTCAAATGTGACATTATTTAAGGCTTTTTGTGTTTGATATTTTCGACTCCATTTTCGAAAATTAATAAGAGCACTCTTGATCGAGGTTTCTCTCTGATGAGGTAATTTAAAGTTCTTGCGAAGATGATCAACTTTTATAGCTATTTCGTCTGCCATAATTATATGTTCTCCGCGAAATGACTAGATTCTTTTCTGAAGTATAGTGTTCCCACTATCAGGACAGCCACGACAATTACGAAAGGAATTAGCATATACCAAATATTAGCAAAGACATGATAGATAATTGTTGTTTGTTTGGTAACTATAACGTACCGGGCATCTTGGATGGCCTGTCCTACGGGATTCAAAAGAAGTAGCTTTTGTAACTTAAGATTAGTAATGCGCGACAGAGGATAGATTACTGGTGTGAGGTAGAACAAAGCCTGCATAGTAACTTCCCAGATGTAATTGAGATCACGAAACTTTACAAAGGCCGCCGATAAGAAGAACGAGAGTCCAAGTGCAAAAATATATATCTCCAGCAAGATTAAGGGGAGCCACGCTGCAGAGCTCGTTAGGCTAATGTGGTTGACGATCATGAAAACACTAACTACTAACAGGTTAAGGAAAAGATTTATCAGCGCGGATAAACTGCTGGATATTACTATTATCCAACGTGGAATTCGTATTTTTCGAATTAGATCACCCCTTCCAACGATTGATCCAAGGCTCATAACCGTCATTTCGTTGAAGAAGTTCCACAATACTATCCCAAACAGAAGATATACGGGGTAGTGAGGTATGCCGTTACCTAATTTCAAAAATTTAACAAAGACTACGTAAAGAATCACAAAGATAAGCAACGGCCGAAGTAAGGACCAAGCGTAACCCAAGACGGAGCCTTGATATCTAAGCTTAAAATCTGTTCTTACTAGCTCGCTTAACAGTACTCTGTTATTCTTCGAGAAGATGTGTTTATACACTGTGGAGTATTATAGATAAAGAAGTGTTATTCGTCGATGCATAAAGTCAGTGTTGTAGTACCAAATTGGAATGGCAGAGATAGTATCGGGGTATGTATTGAGTCCTTACTCGGTCAAACTCTCGATAGAGAGATCATTATTGTAGAGAATGGGTCAACCGACGGCTCTTTGCAATACCTGGAAAAAAACTTTCCTGATATTAAGCTGGTTATCAACAAAAAGAACCTTGGCTTTGCTGGAGGGGTGAATTCTGGCATAAGGCAAGCTGTTGCTGGCGGCGCCGATTATGTCGCTCTATTTAATAACGATGCTACTGCCGACAAAGGATGGCTATCTAATTTAGTTAAGGCTCTGGAAGGCAACAAATATCTGGGCATTGCTACGCCCAAGCTGTTAAATCAGCACAAAACCGAGTTTGATAGCTCTGGCGACTTCTATACCAACTGGGGTCTGCCCTTCCCTAGAGGTAGAGGAGAGCCAGTGAGCAATAAATACGACAAGGACAACTACGTGTTTGCAGGAAGCGGAGGAGCTAGCCTTTATAGAGTAAAGATGCTCAAAGAAGTTGGGCTATTTGATGAGGATTTCTTCGCCTACTACGAAGACATTGATTTAAGTTTTCGGGCTCAATTGGCCGGCTGGAAAGTTCTCTACGTACCCCAATCGTTGGTCTTTCACCAGATTGGGGCAACCAGTAGTAAAATTAAAGGTTTTACTACTTATCAGACGATGAAAAACCTGCCTTGGTTGCTCTGGAAAAATGTGCCATCAAAGTATTTATTAAATGTATTGCCACGATTTTCCCTAGCTTACAGTGCCTTTTTTGTTAGTGCCCTTAGCAGAGGACAAGTTTGGCCAGCCATAAAGGGAGGCGTCGTATCTCTCTTATATTCACCAAAGAAGTTTTTTCAAAGACTAAAAATTCAAAGCCGTAAAAAGGTATCTGATAAATATATATGGAGCATTGTTGAGCATGACTTACCACCTAATGCCGCGAAGCTACGCAACCTGCGCAACAGTTGGTGGAAAATAACCGGGAGATTGAAGTGAAGATAGTTATTGATGCTCGGGAGTCAGGCACAACTACTGGTCGATATGTAGACAAACTAATTGAGCACCTACACAAAATAGATAATGACTATGAATTCGTTCTGCTTACTAAGAAGCCTCAGCTAGACTATCTTAAGAAGATAGCGCTTTCCTATAAAGTTATAGAAACGCCTTACAAAGAATTTAGTTTTGGTGAGCAACTAGGCTTTAAGAAACAAATCCAGAGCCTAAAGCCAGATTTAGTACATTTTCCAATGGTCCAACAACCGATCTTTTACCGAGGCAAGGTAGTAACTACTATGCAAGACCTGACTGGTATTCGATTTCGTAATCCTACTAAAAGCTGGCTAATCTTTACCATAAAACAAAGTATCTACAAGATTGTTAACTGGTATGCTCCTCGCCATAGCAAGAAGGTTATTGTCCCAACAAACTATGTAAAAAATGACGTAATTAACTACACCCACGCGCCTGCTTCAAAATTTGTGGTTACTCATGAAGCAGCGGACACCATACCCGATAAAGCTGAGCCATTGCCAAAACTTGTGGGTAAACACTTCTTGCTCTATACCGGACGACCAATGCCTCATAAGAACTTACCTGGGCTAATAAAAGCATTTACTATACTCAAAGAAAAAAATCCTGATCTGTTGTTAGTATTAGCTGGTAAAAAAGATCTTCTTTTTGAGAAAATTGAGAGCGATACACATAAAGCCGGCATTAAAGATGTTATCTTCCCCGGATTCGTTAGCGAAGGAGAGCTCCGTTGGCTTTATGAAAATTGCCAAGTGTATGTATTCCCTAGTTTTAGCGAAGGATTTGGTTTGCCTGGACTAGAAGCAATGACTCTAGGAGCTCCAGTAGCTAGTAGTAATGCCACTTGTCTGCCTGAAGTACACGGCAATGCGGCCGAATACTTTAACCCCGCTGATCCAGACGATATGGCCAAAGCAATACAGCGAGTACTAAGTGATAAACATCGTCGAGCTGAATTAATTAAACTCGGCTACTTAAGAGTCAAACAATTTTCCTGGGACCGCATGGCCAAGCAAACTCTTGAGGTATACAAAGACGTCCTAAGCTAGTCTTCTTTGTCAGTTTCAGCAGGTTTAGTCTCACCCTCAACTTTTAGCACTATATGGCGGTCTCGACCTTCACCAAGAGATTCGCTGGTCATACCATTTTCAGCCGCTAGTTTATGTATAACTCTGCGGTCAGCGGCATTCATTGGGTGCAATTCCATTGGTTCATTAGTCTCTTTGTCATCCAGAGACATAGAAAGCTTATCAAAGGGGGAATAGGATAACAAAGTGATAGACAGGTGTTGAATGTCGTCATGACATCCTCATCATCACTGAATCGAAAAGTGACATTATTTGGAATCCTTTGTCTCCTGCTAATCATCGTTGTTTCAATCTTTCATTACCTCAGCATCGATTTGGACCAATTTGATAAATTCTCAAAGATACGAATCGTTCAAGGATTGAGAAGTGTGACCATGGCTGGAAGTGTTACCATTGACAGCTTTTGGGATTCATCGTTTGATTTGACCAAGAAGCTACCG
>CAJCIR010000066.1 GCA_903970425.1 Chlamydiota bacterium
TCCCACTTCACCGATGGGCACGCTATCGAGGTCTGTCGTCTGTATATAATCGAGTTGTACTTGTCGGGCAAAACCGACTATCTTTTCATCACCCTTGTTACTTATATCGAAAGCGCCAATTGCCATATGACTTCTGGCCAGATCTTCCGTGGTCACAATACGCATATCCTCAATAGCAACTCCTTCGACGACTGTCTGTAGGATGTCTTCATTGAATGGCTCTTGTGTAGGCAGCACAAACTTCAAGCCTATGTCCTGATTTGGACCAATTAATTTAAACATGATTTCTTCTCGATATATGGTACTCCCTACAGTCCGAGTTCAGAAATTTTATGCCAGAGGTATAGGCCTTCTTATCGCTATAGGCTAAAGTCCTATTTCCAGACTTTTTGGCTCGCCGCAGTAAAGTAGGGGTTGGACTATTTCTTGCTAAAAGAGAGTATCTGTTCTGAGGTGGCAGCGGCAGCATTTCTTGCGCCTACTTCTTTAGGGTGAAAATAGTAACCAGCAAGTGACGGGTAGGATACAGCGGGACTACCAAGTAGTGCACTATCAAAAGTCTCTTTTGCGCCAGGGACGCCCGCTACAGATCCAACTGCAGACGCTGCAAGGAGAACCGTATACGGCACAATTAACTTACCAGCTACGAGTCCAGCGCGGTACATTGGGTCTTTGCCCCTATAAAGCCAATTCTCATAATCTGCTGCATGTTTCATTTCATGCCGTAATGTATTATTGGCTTTATCATCTCGTCTAGGTTTTACACTTATTAAATGACCTTCCCCCGAATGAACACCATTTACTAATGACCTACCTGGGCCAGTAACATGTATGTGTTGCTGACTGCGGCCATTTTCTGAAAGGCCAATTGCATCTGAAGCTTTATCGTATGCCGCATAATCAAAATCAACTGATTTATATTTTTTACCTAGATTAATGTCCATGCTAACTGTCGGTGCATTTTCAGGTATACCTTGCTGTTGCTCAACCGCATGGACTACTTGCTCGCCAGTAGGATCTTGCAGGGCTGATGAAGCTTCTTGATTAACCGGGGCCATTATGCTTTTCTTTTATTTAATATTCAATTTTGTATTAGTGAAACTAAAACTAACTTTAGCATAGTATTGATGAATAGTCAATCAAGTTGTCGTGTATAAATCAGAATATAGCCGGATTGAAAATGCTTATGATACACAATGCACTCCGAGTTCCGAACTCTATACTGATACAATAACCTCATGAAAGTCTTGTTTATATGCCGGGGGAATGTCGGCCGTAGCCAAATGGCTGAAGCCTTTTACAATTCACTTACTAAAACTACAGACGCTAAGTCGGCTGGCACATACGCCGACAATCTTGGGCAGACTCTGGGTGAGAGGAAGAAACAACGGCCTGGAAAGTCATTTGTCGTTGATGTCATGAAGGAATCCGACATAGATATATCTGGAGCAGTAATAAAACAAATAAGTAAGGATGACCTGAATAAATACGATCTACTTGTTAGTATGGCCGGTAAGAAATATACACCTAAATGGCTCAGCTCATCTCCTAAGTATGTTTACTGGAAAATTAGAGACCCAATGGGGCGAAGTCATGATCTTACCGCTAAAGCGAGAGATATAGTTAAACAACACGTCGAAGATCTAATAAAGAAATCTAAATAACCCGCTTATGCTTGGTACGTCCTACAGTCCGAGTTCAGATGAGTTTAAAATAAGTTCTCTTCAAATCTATATTAGTTATTGACGTTATGACGTCATAGCGCTATAGTATAGTTATGAGTAAATTGAGCGAAAAAACCACAGTTTATCTTAATCCTTTTGTAAAGAAATTCATTCAGCACAAAGCAGTAGCTGAAGGGCGTTCTGTATCTGATATTATTAATGACCAATTCGCTGACATGCTAGAAGATCTCGAGGATTTACAAGAAGTAGAAAAGCGCCGGAATGAACCAAGCATACCCTTTGAAGAAGTATTGCGTGATTTAGGCATAACCTATGACCAATTACGAAGTTGAGTTTACTAAAAGCGCTCAAAAAGATTTAAAAAAACTAAATGCACAAATCATCCTGAGGGTAGTTAAAGCTATCAACAAGTTGTCAGATGATCCTAGAAAAGGTAATGTTCGGCCCATGGTTGGATCTACTAGTTGGCGACTTAGGGTAGGAGATTACCGCGTTGTTTACGATATCTTTGATAAGAAACTAATAATACTTATTGTTCGCATACGCCACAGGAAAAATGTCTATCGCTACCAGTAACAGAGGGTAAACTTCTTATGGTACACCCTGCAGTCCGAGTTCAGACGAATTTAGCCGGTCTAGCAGCGGAACTTGCTCATATTATGTAGGAGAAGTTACTTAGCGCTGTTTAGGTTCTTAAAAGTGAAGCCGGTCGTGAAATGCGTGATAGTAAATAATAAAAAATATAACTGATAAAACAAAAGTGAATGGGGTTAGATAGTGGGTAACATTCTTTTTAGTTTGCACCGTTTTAATGCCTGGAACATCTGGGATATTATATGCAATTCTTTCTGCAACTAAAGCAGTAACGATCCCCAAGAGAGGGATGATGCTGGCATAAATACTTATAATACTGAGTGTTAAAGCCACATTGGCGTCTTTGCAAGCCTGATTTGCCTTGAACCCATTTAATGCCTGAGGAGGCTTGTCATTCATAGAGTTATGATATCAAAAAACATAGAATACTGGTTTGGTGCGCCCGACAGGATTCGAACCTACGACCTTTGGCTCCGCAAGCCAACGCTCTATCCAGCTGAGCTACAGGCGCTTAAAATCACAGGGTATCCTACCACATAACAGAGGAAGTATCCAGTTATAACACTTTGGTACAATGGTAGCTGCCTACATTATGGAGAGGTGTCCGAGTGGTTGAAGGTGCCGCTCTCGAAAAGCGGTGTGTCGGGCAACCGGTACCGTGGGTTCGAATCCCACCCTCTCCGCCAGGTATATAGTCTGATTTTTCTATGAAGCTAAAGGGTTTTTAGGGACAGTAGCGCTGTGGTTGGAAGGAGGTCTCTTTTTAAAGTGGTTTCTAAGTTTCTTCCAAACGTTGACCGCCAATTTCTTAGGTGCTGTCCAGATACCCAGAATAGCTAGTAGAGCTACTAGTACGATTATTAGTAGAAGGCTGGCGCCTGTCGCCAGCACAATATTGGCGTCGCTGGTTTTTATTTTCGTTGGCGACACTGTCTTATCCTTCTTTGCGGAGGTGACCGGGCTAACTAAAGGCGTTACATCGTTAGTTACTGATGTAGAGTTATTACTTTGTGTAGATGGTGTGCTGGTGCTTGTTGTTGGAGTTGTGGTTACTGAGGTAGTTGGTGCCGTTGTAGTTTTCGGGGGCGTAGTTGTTGAAGTCGTAGGAGTCGTAGTGGTGGTTGGCGGAGAGGCCGGGTTTGTTGCTGCAGCCGCTTGTGCGGTTATAGACTCAGATACAACATCGTTTGGACTATTATTACCAGGAGGCGCCCCGCATCCATTATTATCGTTTATAGTCACGGAAACATTGTTCTGTAAATTCGAGACAGTGGTCGAATAAGTATCACCAATTGCGCCACCTGGTGGTGGTGTAGTCCCGCTCGGGTAAAGGGTCTTATAGTAAGAACCAGTTCCCCCCGTGAAGGTAAAGACTACATTAAAAGGGACATTTGACTGATTATTAACCGTAATATTGACATCATCGCCTTGTGCAACATATGCGTTTATTATTCCGGTACTTCCATTAATCGTTGCAGTACATGTACTAAGGTCGTAGTTACCATTTAGTGTGAAGGTATCGGTGGCTGCATATGTTGAAATAGGCGATAAACCAGCAGTAATCAACAAAGCTAAACCCAGCAGACTAATTAGTTTCTTGAATGACATGTATTTATATCTTTTCTAAGTAATTCACACCGAACTATATAAGTGCATAAATTGTTTGTCAATAAAGCCTTTGTACCCAGTGGACATTAGATGTATTCATCTCTAGCAAGATTGAGTTATTCGCCTGGAGAGTATTCACCCAACCTTCTGACTCCAAGTTAGAGATCAGGGGTTGAGACGACGCGTTATTGCTAAGTAATGCGCAGCGAATGTTGTACTCCTTAAATTCTATTCGCTGGGTCTGTTTACTGGATATAATTGCGAAGTATCGGTCTAAGTACTTAACCCCTTGGGGATCTTTCCAACTGGGCATTCGTCCATCTATGTAGACAGGTTCTTGTGGCAGTTTCAAAATAAGATAACCCCCGTAGTTATAGGAGTTGAAGAGATTTCCCGAACAAGGTTTGGCTGCTAGATAGGCAACGGCCTGAACGGGGTAGGCTGAACTTTTGTCGTCGGCACGCACAACTGTCCAAATTGAAATAGATAAACAAAGGATTACCAAGACAAACACGCCAAAATCAATAATTGTTCTACCAAGGATATTCAAGTGTTTTGGAATACTCTTTTTCAGTTTCGGAAAGTAGTTTCCCATATCACCAAGCGAAGAGACTATGAAGAGTGGCCAGTTTCTGCTTGCATCTAAGCCAGCTAGGAATAGTAGGGACGTAAAGGACACCCAATTAGCTAAACGCTTCTTGGCAAATATCCAAAAGCCGGTGGCCCAAAATATTATATACACGATAGTTATTAGGGGGATATAAAAGTGTGACCATTCCTTTATTTGCGAATGGATTTGCCTATCAGTAAGAGTCCTGGCGATCTCAACGTATAACCTAGGCCCATAGGGGTTAACAAAAGATCCTAAACCACTAGTTAGTAGTATCCAGCCCCAAAATAGTTTCCGTTCTTTTAAGAGCATGTAGCCAAGGTAAGCAAACCCGACTATAAAGCCGCCCTGCAAGTTGGCCCATAGAATAAACCCCAATGGAATAAGTAGTTTAGCGCGGGTCGATTTAGCTGAACACCATCTTATCAATAGGGTTAGGCCTAGTATGGTCCAGATCGTTGGTCTGATTCCCGCAAACGGCGAGGCCGCGACTGCGGCCAGCCACAACAGAGGAAAAGGCACTCTCTTGGCGTTAACGAATAATGCCAGAGCCCAGAGTGCTCCAAAGAAGAAGGACACCAGCAAGTAGCCACCAAGCTGGTTGAGGTAGGATATGATGACGTCATTTCCCCACTCATGATCTATCCAGCGGAAGTTTCTAGCCGTATATGTAAAGACGTCATGTGCAGGTATACCAAACTTTCGTATGTAGTTTCCTGCCGCCAAATGCCAGCCATAGTCCGGGTCAAGTCGTTCATACGATATCAGCCAAAATAGCGCGAAAATGATGGAAACTTTAATAATCAACATTACGCGAGGATAACTTTTGTTGAATTTAAGCCACTTTTTCCAGATTAGCTCAAGAATCTTTAGGCAGCAGGCTAGCATTAAACACTTTCCCCAACTGGTATAGATGAATCTTTATCCTTGTACAAACCACTTACCCGCCGACCGAGAATATGAGCCAGATCTACCAGGGAGGCTATGCCATTGTTTATAACCTTGTCTTCAAAAGGTCCTGCCGGTACGTGCTTCCAGTCATTAACCCTAATAGCTTGAACCTTTAGATGATTTGTCTTGGCTATGCTGAGTATCTCCATATCAAAGCCCCAACCCATAATCTTGAGTTTGCTAAAGCACAGTTTCGCGGCGTTCTCGGAGAAGAGCTTAAATCCACACTGAGAGTCCTCTATCCATAGACCACCGGTTAGACGAAATAAAACGTTGCCAATAAAAGACATCGCTGTGCGATACCAGGTGCCGCGGTATTGGCGTAGGCTCCTGGTTGCTACTACTACCTCACTTCCCTGTTCGTATGCTTTATAAAACTCTTCCAAGTGGTGTAACGGAGTAGAAAGATCGGCATCCATGAAAACAATTGCCTTACCTTTAGCACGTAGAATTCCGTACTGGACGTCACGCCCCTTGCCTACTACAGCTCCCGGTTTAAGAAATACCAGATCCTTAAATAATTTCTGTTTAACATCTATTATCTGGTGAGTCTTATCTGATGAATCAGCTGATACAACAATCACTTCTATCGTCTTCTCTCTAAAAAAGGCATTCTTGTCTAAGTAATCTGCCAATTCCTCCATTGATTGACCGATTCTCATCTCCTCTTGGTAGGCAGGCATGATAATACTAATGTCTGGTTGTTTGGCTACATTTTTCATAGCAACGTCTTATCTAGACTCATGTTTCCTTCCCCAGGTTCACGACTATTGTAGCTATTATAGTATCCCATTTGGACCACTATAAGCTGATATAATTATCGTTAATGGAAGAAAGCTTATTTACTAAGATTATTAAGGGAGAAATACCCTCTTATAAGATTTACGAGGACGACAAAACTTTCGCCTTTTTAAACATTCATCCTAAACAAGATGGACATATCTTGATTGTGCCCAAAACCCAGATAGAGTTTGTCTGGGACTTGAGCGACGAAGATTATGTAGCGGTCATGGCCACCGCTCGTAAGATGGCTAATCGTCTAAAGGAAGTCCTCAAGCCAAAATACGTTGCTATGGAAGTTCAAGGCATGCATGTTCCTCACGCACATGTCCATGTATTCCCTTTTAATACAGCTGAAGAACTGCACTCCATACCAGATGAAAACGCACCTCCTGATAATCCTAGACTTGAGGCTATAGCGGATAAGCTTCGTTTAGCAGTACAATAAGGGTCAATATGACAAATGATCTTGTTATTTCACTACTCTTCGGCATCGGGATAACTGGGTGGATATTCTCTAAAATTAGTCGACGCCAGGGAGAAGGCAACTATAAAACTACCATAACAGTTACGATATTATCTTTCTTATTTATAACGTTCGTTGTCTACATTACTCTTAAGGAGTTTGTTCACAAATAGCCGTTTAGTACTTTCCTGCCCTTCCTTTTTCTCTGACTAGTTGGTACTATTAGGCCATGGATGAACAGGGGTTGGGAAACCGCTTGCAGCAGGCGCGTCGGGCTGCAGGGCTAACACAGCAGGTTCTATGCCAGAAGGCAAACCTGAGTTACTCGACGCTGGCTAAAATCGAACGAGGGGCTATAAAAGCGCCATCAATCTTTACAATCCAAAGTATTGCCGATGTTCTTGGTACGTCTCTAGATGAACTACTTGGCATAGAATCACGAGGCAAAAGGTCCAAGCAGCACTCTAAAAGTGGAGTCAGCTTTGTATATTTCGATGTTAATAACTGTCTAGTCCATTCCTATCATCGAGGTTTTACCAAGTTATCGGAGGTTACTGGCCAGCCAGCGGATGTTGTTGAAACAGTCTTTTGGCACTATAACGACCAGGTTTGCCGTGGCGAAATGAGCGTCGCTGAATTTAACAAGAAACTCTCCAAAAGATTGGGCTATGAAAACCTAAACTGGGAGAATTTTTATTTTGACGTAATTGAGCCCGTAACAGGTATGGTAGAGCTTCTAGATTGGGTTAGCAAAAACTATCACATAGGTCTAATGACCAATACCATGCCAGGGTTCCTAGACGAGTTAATAAAGCGGGATCTAGTCCCTAATGTTCACTACGATGCCATTATCGATTCCAGTGTGGTGAAAGCGATTAAGCCGGAAGCCAAGATCTTCAAAATTGCACAGGAGAAATCCAACACCAAACCCGATGAGATTTTACTGATAGATGACTCAAGAACTAACCTTATGGCCGCTGAAAAGTTCGGTTGGAATGTTTCTTGGTTCGATGATTATAACAGCGATGAGTCAATAGCTAGGATTCGACAATCTCTTGAAATCGACGATACTCGTCCTCGATAACGCTGAGTAGTTGTCTGGCATCAGCTAGCTGCTCCTTAGTCTGGGCCACGATAGATTCTGGGGCATTGCTCACATAACTCTTATTAGCCAGTCTAGCCTTCAGTTGCTTTATGCTGCTTGCCTGGGTCTTCTTCTTAGTTTCAAGTTCGCTCAAGTACTCACGTAGTTTATGTCGGTCTATGTCTAGCCAAAGGTCAAAGCCAGATCCGGTTAGTTTTAGACCACCCTGAGGTTTGTCGGTCCTTATGACTTCTCCGAGGTAAGACATTCGCTTAATAGTTGGTACGTGAGCACTCAGTTCAGCATCAACGTAGTAGAGACGAGTCTTTTGTACCTTTAGAACATTGGTGAGGTTACGAACTTCGGAAATTATGTCTTTCACCTCTTGAAATTCTTTTGCTTGTTTGGCGTTGCCACCTGAAGTTTCTGGCCAAGTAGAAGATATTAGCAGATGATCCTTATGCCAGCCTAGCTCCTGCCAGATAGCTTCGCTAACAAAGGGAGCAAATGGGTGTGTAAGTTTTAAGACTGTCTCGAGGGTAAATTTTAGAACTGAAGGGTTGGTTTCAATCTTGGACGCCTCAATATACCAGTCAGCGAAATCGTCCCAAATGAAGTGGTAGATATTCTCGTAGGCCTCTGAAAAACGATATTTCCCCAGATCAGCAGCTGTTGATTTATTAAGTATATCTAATCTGTTGAGTATCCAGTAGTCAGCAGAAGACGACGGCTGAGGGCTATTACCGGCTGTGCTGTCGTCAATTGTTGCTTCAACATAGCGAGCTATATTCCATAATTTGTTGCAGAAGTTTCGTTGGGCAACTATCCTATCGATGCTCATACGCATGTCATTGCCAGGAGAAGTACCGTGGATAAGCGCTAGACGAAGAGCGTCGGTGCCATACTTTGGTATGACCTCAAGTGGATCAATCATAGTCTCGGGCTTAGATTTGCTCATCTTTTGACCGTCCTCGGCTCGTACCAAGCCGTGCAGATAGACCGTCTTAAAGGGAACCTGGCCAAGCATATAGGTTGTCGATAGAATCATCCTGGCTACCCAGAAAAACAAGATGTCCCAGCCAGTCTCCATAACTGAAGTAGGATGGTAAGTTTGAAAGTCGACACTGGCTTTTAGAATGTCCTCCAGACTTAGGGAGTAATCATTGGCTAAGCTGGGATCAATTAGCGTACTCCAAGTCCATAGCGCAGCGCTAAACCAAGTGTCCAAGGTGTCGGGATCTTGTTCCCATAGATGCCATCCTTCGCTTTGATCGTCCATCGGCGGAACTATATCTACATAGATCTCTTCGCGGTCCTCGACCGTCCTATACCATACCGGTATTCGGTGTCCCCACCATATTTGTCGACTAACGCACCAGTCCTGGAGGTTATCAATCCAGTGATAGTATGTTTTATCAAAACGAGTAGGAACGATCTGAATGTCCCCGTCAGCAACAACGGCGTGCATTACTTCCTTTAGACTAGACTTCTTCCCTTTCCACTTAACCGCCGGTTTATTAACGTCTACGAACCACTGTAGTTTGATTTGTGGTTCAATAACGCCCTTTCCTCTTTGGTTAACTGCCAAACTATGGGTGTAGTTGTCATCGATGCTAACGAGCAGCCCTTTTTTCTCTAGTTTCTCAACGATCAACGGACGGGCCTTAGCAATAGGCATACCGGCAAACTCTTCGGCAATAGGTAGTAATTTGCCGCTAAAATCGATGATCTGCTCTTTATCTAGGCCGTGTCTTTCGGCAATCTCAAAGTCAGTGTGATCATGCCAAGGTGTTATGGTCATAACTCCTGTACCAAACTTGGGGTCTACAGCCTCATCCTTTATAACCGTGGCTGTGACCTTACCGTTAATCCATTCTGCTTCAAAGGTGTCCCCTTCTTTGTATTTGGCATAGCGTTTATCTGAAGGATGCATGACCACATACTTATCACCGAACTTAGTTTCCGGGCGAGCGGTACCTATCTTGAATGGGCCATACTGAAAGGTGTAGAACTTGGCCTTCTCGTCAATGCGCTCAATCTCATCATCGGATATGGTAGTTTCTAAGTTAGGATCCCAGTTAACAATCCTATGACCTCTGTAAATTAGTCCGTCATTGTACATGCGGACAAAGGTTTCGTTAACACAACGGGTTAAAGAATCGTCCAGAGTGTAGCGTTCCCTGCTCCAATCACAACTGGTACCCATAATTCTAGTTTGATTCTCTATGGTCGAACGACTGGACTCAATAAAATCTTGCAATCGTTTCACAAACTCATCTCGACCGATGTTGTGCTTGTTAGTCCCCTCTTCTGCCAATTTTCTTTCCATAATGGCGTTGGTAGCTAGGGCTGCATGGTCTACTCCAGGCAGATATAGAACATCTTTGCCTTGCATTCGAGCGTAACGAGCCAATATATCTTGAAGAGTCAAGCCTAGAGAATGACCGACGTGCAGAGCGCCAGTTGCGTTGGGCGGTGGCATGCTAATTGAGTAATGAGGAACTTTTCTTTCAGGGCGGGCTTTAAACGCTCCACTTGCCTCCCATTGTTTGTAGATATCGTTTTCGTATCTACTGGCTTCATAGACTTTAGGTAGTTTCATTGATTCTCAGAATAACACCTTAGAACAGCTTTGACTATTACATACTAAGGCTGGGTTCGATGTCTAGAGTGTAAGGATCTGCCAGAGGTTGTTTGTGTTTTGCCTTGAAACAGCCAAGGGTTGCTATCATTGCTCCATTGTCGGTGCAAAGCTTGGGATCAGTATAGGTTATCGGCTGCGATAGACGATTCCCTAATTGGCGCCTCAGTTCAGGGCTGGCAGCTACACCACCGGCGATAACCACGCTGGCGGGATTGAACTCCTCAAATGCCTCAATAGTCTTGTCAACGACTGTTTCAATCGCCGAGTTTTGGAAACTGGCAGCAATGTTGGCCTTTTGAGACTCACTGAGGAGCCCTGAGAGCTTTAATGACGGAAAATCGTATGATTTTCCTGCTTCAGCCTGAGCTACTCTCAAAACGGCTGTTTTTGGCCCAGAAAAGCTAAAGTCATACTTCCCTTCCATCCTGGCTTTGGGAAGAATAAATGCATTGGGATCCCCTTCCTTGGCCAATTTCTCTACCTGAGGACCCCCTGGATATGGCAAGCCTATAAGCCTAGCTACCTTGTCGAAGGCTTCCCCAATCGCGTCATCTTGAGCCTGACCTAGTAAACGATAATCGAAGTGATCTTTGAATAACGCTAGTTGGGTATGACTACCAGAGACGATTAGGGCCAGCATCGGGAATACAGGACGGCGGTCGGACAAAGAATAGCCAGGCAAGGTGGTGTCAATTAAGAAGTTAGCATAGACATGACCTTCGACATGGTTAATAGCGTACAGGGGTAGGTTATGGATAATTGCCAAAGTTCTTGCAGTCAACACCCCAATAAGTAAGCTACCCCCGAGGCCAGCTCCGTAAGTTACCGCGATACCATCAATATCTTCCCAGGTGCAATCGGCGTTAGATAGAGCTTGCTTAATAACAGGGATAATAACTTCTATATGACTGCGGGCAGCGACCTCCGGAACAATGCCACCATATTGAATGTGTAAATCCATAGAACTGGCGACTACGTTACTCAGTAGCCGATAGCCGTCTTCTACAACTGACGCAGCGGTCTCGTCGCAACTGGATTCGATGCCAAGGATTTTCATTATCCCAATAGTATACTTGAACATATGAATCCTAGAAAAATTGTTAAAAAAATGATTCCCTCATCTGTTTTTCACGTGTCTGAGCCCTACGGTCATTTGGCCGAAGCCGTAGCTTTCAATAGTGCCTATGGGTTCCCAGCTAAAAGACTAAAAGTCATTGGTGTTACGGGAACTAACGGTAAGACTACCACCAGCTTTATGATCCACCGCATGCTAGTCGATGCTGGTTACAGCGTAGGCTTGATGACTACTGTAGCTTATGGGGTAGGGGATGACATAAAACCTCAGATGGAACACATGACCAACGTGACCGTACCGCAGTTAATGAAGCGTCTAAAGATGTTTAACAGCAAAGGTATAGAGTGGTTGGTTCTGGAGACAACAAGCGCCGCCTTAGCCCAGAATCGTGTCTGGGGGGTGCCTTATTCAATAGTGGCAATGACTAACCTAACTCACGAGCACCTAGACTACCACGGCACTTTTGAGCGTTACCGTACTGCTAAAGTGAAACTGTTCAAGATCTGCAACCGAAATATGAGGGGCCAAAGAGTAGGTATTGTAAACGCCGATGACCCTTCGGCTAAATACTTCTCTGATGCCATCGCCAACCCCATAACTTACGGCATCAAGGGCGGAGATCTAAGGGCAACTGATATTAAGTTAGGCCCTAAAGGGGTTAAATATACAGCCAAACTTGGCAACAAAACGTATCAGATAGACTGCCATATACCCGGTAGTTTCAATGTCTACAATTCATTAGTTGCTGTAGCTTTGGGGAACAAACTTGGGCTAAGTAAAGAGCAGATAGAGAAGGGAATTGCGGCTCTTGAGGGTGTGGAGGGACGTATGACCAATATCGATGAAGGCCAAGACTTCAGTGCCATAGTTGACTTTGCCCATACGCCGGACGCTTTCGAGAAACTATTCAACGACATAAGACCGACGGTTAAAGGAAAGCTTATAGTGATGTTCGGATCAGCTGCTCACCGCGACAAAGCTAAACGGCCAATACAGGGTAAGTTGGCAGGGAAGTATGCCGACGAAGTTATCCTGACCGAGGAAGATGACCGTGATGAAGACGGACGCAGCATCCAAGAGGATATAGCTGTAGGTGCCAAGTCGGAAGGCAAGCAAGAAGACAAAGACCTATTCTTTGTCCCCGATAGGACAAAAGCTATAGAGTTTGCCCTGTCCAGAGCTAAAAATAAGGACGATTTGGTGTTAATGCTAGGTAAAGGTCATGAAAAGACAATCGAGAGAATAGATGGCGAACACCCATGGGATGAAATTGGCACAGCGCACAAAGCTGTTAAGCAACTGATGTCTAAGAGAGTTTAGACATTATCGACGGTGTTAGTTACGCAGCGTATGTAGCCACCACCTTTGACCAGCTCTTGTACGTGTGGAGTTATCACCTTCAAGCCACGAGCTTCTAGAGCAGCCTTTAGCTTAGGAGCGGAGTCACCCATGATAACTGTCTCGCCAGTGGAAATAAGATTACAGGCAAAATGATTCCGAGCTTCGTTGAGGGACACTTCGATTCTATCGATGTTAAGAGCGCGAACCTTGGCTTGGCTTTCTGGTAGAAAGGCCTCAGGGCACCAAGCGATTAGGTCCGGCGATATTATGCCTATACAGAGGTCAATGTCATAGAAGAAACTGCTAGGCAGTCCAGTCGCCTTAATGATAACTGTTTGACCCGTCGAATCGGTTTGCGGCACAGTCTGGAGGCCAATAACTTCGTAACCAAGCTCCTTAGCTAGAAATTCATGCATACGTGGATCTGTCCGATAAACGCTTCCTGTGAAGAGTAGGTCGCCACAAGGCAGTGAGTCTCCCTGGCCACTGAATAGATAGGGCGGGGTAATGATCTCTTTTCCAAGCTCCCGATAAGCCTTTTCGGCAAATGGTGTCTCAGCTTGTCGACGATTTGGTAGTGATGCTAAAACAGCCTTGTTACCACGGCACAGTCCCCAGTTGGCGGTGTAAACGCCGTCTTGGCAGCCCGGAGGGGCATCCACCTTGATTACTTCAATACCAGCTCCTTCTATAGCCCGGCGGATATTGGCGTGTTCTTCTTCGGCCTTTTTTACTTCTGGCTGATCGTCTAGGCGGGAGTAAGGATTCAATTCCTCGACCCGAAAATAATCAGTACCTGACATCAGTAGTTTGCCATTTATTTTTGTTGCCATTAACACTAAATTATAGCCTAATTTTTATAAAAGGTTACTTGACAGGGTTGAGCAAGCTCTACTATGATTAGAACTGATATTTAGCACTCTCACTATTAAAGTGCTAAAGCCAATACAAGAGTTAATTTATGGAGGACCTTTCTAGATGAAAGTAAATGTTCAACCTTTAGGAGACTACATAGTCGCCCAAACAGAAGAAGCAGTAACTAAGACTGCTAGCGGTCTTTATTTACCAGATAAGGCTACTGAGAAGCCCCAGATTGCTAAGGTTGTAGCTGTTGGTAAAGACGTGAAGCAAGTTAAGGTAGGAGATCGAGTACTTCACAAAAGCTACAGCTCTACAGAAGTTAAAGTTGATTCCACTGACTACTTATTAATTAAAGAAGAAGATATTTTAGCAACCGTAAACTAGGTTGATATTTTAAGGAGTTTTTAGATGGCTAAAAGAGTATTTTACGATGATGATGCACGAAGACGAGTCCTAGGCGGAGCCCAGATTCTCTATGATGCAGTTAAGACGACTATGGGGCCAAAAGGCCGCAATGTGGTCATTAGCAAAAGTTTTGGCAACCCAACAGTGACTCACGATGGCGTAACCGTAGCTAAAGGTGTAGAGATTGCTGACGTTGATGACGAAACACTAGGTTACAAAGTAGGCG
>CAJCIR010000067.1 GCA_903970425.1 Chlamydiota bacterium
GCATCACGATCGCGCACCCGGATGTCTCCTTAGTCACGGCGCTAGCAGGGGGCAGAATGCTGGTCGGACAGCCGTTGACAGCGATGTGTGCAGGAAAGCAGGACCCTCCGTTGTGCTTCGCAGTCTTCAACGAGCAAGCAAGGGATCACGCTTGAGTTGAATGAACCGGACCGAGCCTGCGCTGCACGTGAGCAGAGGCCAGTGGGGAGCCTGAATCTGCTCACTCACATCGCTCCCTCGAGGCTGACGTTCCAATCCGTACTACTCTTCTTCAGTCCTGAAAAACCCTCAAGCCGCGCGAGAGAGTCCACAGCCAGTTTCCGGGCCGTCTGCACCGCTGCTGGATCAGTCAGGCCCTGCACAGCAGTGTGCACGCATGCTGAGAATGCGCAGTTGGCGGGGTGCTTCGCTGCTCCTGTCGGATGGCCAGACACCGTACACAGCCAGACACCGTACAAAACGTAACGTATGTCACCTTGTTGTCCCTGAAGTCCAGCTTGATGTCAGCGATCAGGGCCTGCCGCTTGATGCTCGGGAACTTCTGTGCCGCTTTCTGCGGATTGCTATGACCCTGTGAACCGGATCGCATGGCACAGACGTGGCAGACAGATGACACGGCTATAGCGGCTGCGCTTACCAGTATGTGACGGTACAGCAGCGGCACATTCATGCTCGCCATGTGCCACGTCGCCGCCACAGTCCCTGTATCGTGCTGCGTTCCGCTATGTTGCAGGCCCACCGGACGCCTGGGCGGCTTTATAGCACGCCTGCAACGCCTTCACCTCTGCAGCACGAAACGAAAACAGAGTGGGCGCCTCGCGATTGATAGCAAGGTGTTGCTTCAAGAGGGCCTGCAGTAACAGTGGGCCATGGATCCTCGGTGAAGCTCAACAGGGCGGCAGTGTTCTGATTGCGGTACCGCTCAGACAACAAGACATTGCCAGTTCTATAAATGCCACCCGCGAAACTACTGGGCGCCAATTAGCTTATCTTGAACGACATGGTTTCATCACAAAGCAACAATCTTTTTTGACTCTACACGATGTTGCTAAACTACAGGCTTACCTCTAAGAAACCGATCCAGCTTTTGGCACTGGCCAGTGCTTTAGAACAGTCTCGATTGTATCGACGATAACCTGATGATCTGGTACATCATTAACTTCGTAATAATGCTCTGTTGATAGGTAGTCACCCACGACACTCAAACAGAAAATTTCGTCAGCTAAAACGTGCATACGATCAACAGCTGGGACACTGGCTAAAGGTGTAGCAATGATTAATCTTTTTACAGGTATGGGCTTTAGAAATTCACTAGCGGTATCTAGCGGAAATCCGCTACTCAGACCATCTGAGACTAAAATAACGTTACGCTTTGCTATTAGGGGTTTGCGGATTAGGTTTCCCAATCCCAGAAACTGATTAATATCGTGTGTTTTCGTCATTCTTTCTTGATCAATGAAAGTCCGATACTCACCTTCTAGCTCCTCCAGCTCACCAGGAGAATAGGCCTGATTTAGCGTAAATCCACCATCTTGTGTTACTGAGGCTATGGCTTCGGGTTCACGAGGTAAATCAATAGACTCCGTTAAAAGTAGCATTAAAGGACATCTTAGTCGCAAAGAGATCTGCGAAGCGACCAAAACTGCGCCATCACTTAAAGCAATTATCACACAACGTTGATTAGAATACTTGGGTGAGAGCTTCTCGGCCAGGGCTATACCGGCTTCGGTACGGCTTTTGAAATACATAATTGCAGTGTATCTGTATTAGTGCTTTTTGAGCAAATAAAAACGCTCAAGGTTACCGCCAGCACCGGCTAGACTTGAGTCAGCTTTTCTAAGAACTACAAAATCTTTAGTTGCCCATCGTTCGAAGCCTTTTAGAATGTCCCGCCTAATCCGTTCATTCTTAATAATGCCGTGGTTTTTCTGATCAGGGCTGGCCTCAAACTGCGGCTTCACCATAGCTATAATTGCAGTGGATGGGGATATAAGAGTTAAGAGATGCGGTAAAATCTCTCTCATTGAAATAAATGAAACATCAATCACCACAATGTTTGGTGTTTCATTTAAAAAGTCGATCTCACGAATATCGGTTTGTTCATGTAGCTCAATTCGTGGGTTATCACGTAGTGAGGGGTGTAGTTGTTTTATACCAGCATCAACAGCAATAACTTTTTTAGCTCCATGTTGCAGAGCGTAATCTGTAAAGCCCCCAGTTGAGCTGCCAACGTCGAGTACGACTTTATCTCGAAAATCAGCACCTAGAGTCTCAGCTACACTAGCCAGTTTTAGTCCACCGCGACTGACATATTGGCCCTCCATGAATAGACCTATTTACTACGTTCTAGGTAAGCACCAGTACGTGTATCAACTTTAATGATGTCGCCCTGCTTTATGAAAGCCGGCACTTTGACAACTATGCCCGTTTCTACCGTGGCGTCTTTTAGAACATTGGAGGTAGTATCGCCCTTAACAACGTCTTCGGTATAAGTCACTTCAAGAGGTACGTTCTTAGGTAGTTCGACGTTTATGACTTGTCCATCGAATAGTTGAGCTATAGCTTGGTCACCATCTTTCATGTAACCAGCTTGGTCACCGATTATATCTGCCTTAAGCTCAAACTGTTCATAGTTATCATTGTCCATGAAGAAAAAGCTATCGTTGTCCCTATATAAGAATTGGACATTACGACTAGCAACGTCAGCGGTATCCAACTGTTCGTTGCCTTTAAAAGTCTTAGATAACACAGAGCCATCAAGTAGGCTCTTAACACGGACGTTTACTATCGAACCACCGCGACCCATTACCTTCTGGTTGTAGTCAACGACTCTGTAAGGAGTACCGTCAAGTTGAAAAATGGTACCCTTTTTTAAATCAGTGATACTAAACGCCATAATTATCCTTATTGAACTTAAAAATATCTAGTTATTAGCTACAAAAGGTAGCAATGCAAGGTGACGTGCGCGCTTAATAGCGCGAGCCAGTTGTCGCTGTTGGCTTTCGCTAAGACCAGTTTTCTTCCGGGTCTCAATCTGGCCATAAACATCTACATAACGTTGCAGTGTCTTAAAGTCTTTATAGTCAAAATATGCTAGATCTGTGCGGTGTTTAAATATCTTTGCCATGTGTCATCTTCCTCTTAAAATGGTATATCGTCTAAGTTAATTGGTTCGTCACTGATGTCTTCTATAATTACGTCAGCGGCTGGTTTAGTGGCCTTCTTAGCTGGTGCCTTAGTGCCGGTCGGTGTAACGTCAGAAGTGTCGGCTGGACTATCACCACGGCCATCAAGAAATGTTACGTCGTTAGCTAAAACTTCCACCTTGCTACGCTTAGCTCCGTCCTGTTCCCAGTTACGGCTTTGTAGGCGTCCTTGAACTAGAACCCGGCGGCCCTTGGTTACATATTGGGTTACTCGCTCAGCAAGTCCTGCCCAACATACAACATCGACGTAGTCGGTTGCTTCTTGCCATTCACCACTGGCGTCTTTGTAGCTGCGGTTTAGAGCTAGACTAAAACTACAAACGCTTTGGCCATTAGGAGTCTGTCTAAGCTCTGGGTCACGAGTCAGATTTCCCATCAAAGTTACCTGATTTAAGCTTCTAGCCATGTCTATTCACTCCCTACTATGTTGCCCATATTATACGCCCTGCTCTTCGTCACTATCGCTCGTCCTATCGCCCCGCGCAGCGGCCTTGGCCTTGCGCTCTTCTTGAGCAGCTGTAGCTTTGGCAATCTTCTTCAGATCTGGTCTAACGATCAAAAAGCGGATCACCTCTTCAGTTATATTGAGAGTGCTTTCGATTTTAGCCACTGATTGTGGTGGTAAATCCAGAGTATAAAACACGTAAATGCCGTGTTCCTGTTTTTTGATTGGGTAGGCTAGTTTGCGCTTGCCCCAGTTATCGACATTCTTTACTTTACCGTCGTTATCTTTGAAGATTTTTTCCACGCGTTCAGTAGCTTTGTCGAGACCAACTTCTAAGCTGGGATCGAATACTACTGCAATTTCATATTGATTCATAAACCTGCACTCCTTTGGTTAAAACCTACACATTTCTTAGTTAGAACTGTAAGCTGAGTTTTAATGTCGTTCTAGTATAGCCTAGTTACCCCTGTTGGTCAAGCAACTTCCTCGGGCGTAGTATTTTCTTCTAGGTTTTCCTCTTCGGAGTCACCACCACCAAAGACTTCATCTAGGCTGCTAACTAGTACTTCTCTAGGACGTGCACCATCAGCTGGGCCGACAATACCCTGCTCTTCCATGGTTTCAACCAAGCGTGCTGCTCGACCATAGCCAATTCTAAGACGTCGTTGCAGTAAGCTGGTACTGGCTTTCTTACCCTCTATAACAACCCTAATTGCATCACGCCATAAGTCATCATCAGCATCGTTAGCACCATAATCAGCCACTACACCACCGCGGCCATTAAGCTGTACCGGTTGGCTAATAATTTCGTCATCGTACTGCGGAGGTCGTTGCATCCTAATAAAGTCAGATACTTTACCTGTCTCCTCAGCTGAAATGAAAGCTGCTTGCACACGTTTTGGTTTGGGCATATCCGAGGTAAGAAGTAACATGTCTCCTTGTCCGAGCAACTTCTCAGCCCCGATCTGGTCAATAATTGTGCGGCTATCCACTTGGCTAGCAGTGGTAAAGGCCACTCGAGCTGGAACATTAGCCTTAATCAAGCCCGTTATGACGTCGACACTAGGACGCTGCGTAGCTAAGACTAGGTGTATGCCAACAGCTCGAGCCTTCTGAGCAATACGCACTACTAACGACTCAACATCGCGTGCTGCCATCATCATTAGGTCAGCTAACTCATCGATAACAATAACTATATAGGGCATTCCAGCTTCTTTTTTAAGATCGTTGTACTCGCCTATGTTACGCTTTCCAACTTCGGCCATAGTGCGAAGTCGCCTTTCCATCTCAGCCACTGCCCACTTAAGTGCACTAATACACTTCTCTGGATCATTAATTACTGGAGTTAGTAGATGTGGTATGTCGTTATAAGGAGTTAGCTCAACTTGCTTCGGATCCACTAGGATGAGTTTTAGTTCACTTGGGGTGTTGTGATAGAGCAAGCTAGTCAAAATAGTGTTGATCATTACTGACTTACCTGAGCCGGTCTGACCGGCAACCAAAAGGTGTGGCATAGCTGCTAGATCCCCAACTACAGGGGCACCAGTAATGTCTCGGCCAATAATAAAGCCTAGTGTTGAGTTTAGGTTCTGCCACTCGCTGGACTGCAGTAGTGAGCTAATCCGAACAATAGCCGGCTTAACATTTGGTACTTCAATACCAACCGCTCGCTTACCAGGAATTGGAGCCTCAATACGAATTGAATGAGCAGCTAGATCAAGTGCTAGGTTATTCTCTAGCGCTGTAATCTTGGTTAATTTAACGCCCGTTGGTGGCTTTAGGGTAAACTGGGTAACCCTTGGACCAACATTGGCGCCTTCCATCTCGACATCGATATTGAAGTTAGCAAGAGTTTCTTGAATATTACGAGCATTGCCTTCGACATCTCCGGCATCAGCCTTTTCCTGCTTCTGATCAAGTAGAGATATTGGCGGGAACTTCCAGTCCGGATCACTGGCTGTTGTTAGAGCTTCATGGTTCTCCTTAGCATTCAATTTCTGAGCGGTATTCCTAAGATTGCTACTCCTGGGTCCGCCGCCGTGTTCAACTGGCACACCCTCGTGTAACTGAAAAGCACTTTGAGTCTTAAGCTTAGCCAGGTCTGTATCCTCATCATCCTTGCTAGATTTGAATAGATTGCCAATCTTGAGCAAAACTTTGGGTGAAACACCGAAGGCGAAGAAGACTGCCA
>CAJCIR010000068.1 GCA_903970425.1 Chlamydiota bacterium
TCCCTCCCCTTCCGCCATAGCTGAATAAACAGTACAATAAGACGTCACGGAGAGGTACCCAAGTGGCTGAAGGGGACGGTTTGCTAAATCGTTAGGGGGGCGCAAGTTCCCGCGAGGGTTCGAATCCCTCCCTCTCCGCCAAGAAGATACACCCGTCTTAATTATCGACCTGAACTACCGTGGGGACACTATATACACTAGATTCCTTTGCACGCTAGAGCTATAAATTAGTACATTTACCGAAGGCGCTATATAGATTATTTTCTGAGGAGTTCCCAGCTGAGCTGTAACGTTCTTAACGCCACAACTTATATCAACGGGATCAGCGTCGTATGGTATGCCCGTAAGTTCGGTGCTGGTTATTATCCCAATCTTTTTTGAGGGGTAGGAAAACCGGTAAGTATCTATTAAGTCCGGATAGGCATAGATCTTTCCGTTTACACATATTGTTGGCAGGACGTCGTCTTTGTAGTCGCTTAGATAGTAAGAGATATCACCAATCCAATAGTCACCATAAGATTTTGTAATGCCGTTTTTATTGAGTGCCGAAATCAACTTATATTCCACTCCATTGGGTGTTTTGGTGCTACTTTTTTCATGTACAAATGCAACACCTTGAACGATGTTAAGAACCAAGGACATACTAATGAGCGCGATTGCTAGACGGTAATATTTCTTTGGCCCTTTGGCTAATCGTTGTAGGCATAAAGCGACAAGAAGTGCGGTTATTGGTATAAGGATAAACATATATTGAACGATATACATGATGCCTAGACCAGTTAGAATCATGTAGCCATAAGTGGCGACAATTGTTACGAGTATCCAGATGTTAATAAGGCTATAGAGACGGCGATGAATAATATGATAAATGCTAGATAGTGCCAGACAGATAACTCCAAGATTTAGAATGCCAGCGGGCAAGAGCCAATAGTTAGAGCGGATGCGTGTTGGGCTGGCTCCTAAAAGCCTAAGGTATGCGTTAGCTACCTGGATAGTTTTGCTCAGCATCTGACTCGGACTGGTTATTGTCTGTGAGACGGCTCTGAGTTGGTTGATATAACCTATTGAGATGTGGAGATGCGAAAAGAAAACTTCCAGAAGTCTGTATATTACCAGGCTGATTAGTAGGGCGGATATAGTTCCAAGTAATGTCGAGACGCGCCATTTTCGAAGGAAACAGTGAATTATTACCGCTACACCAATCGGTAATAATACATAAAATAAAAAATAGGGATCTTCAAAAGTCAAACCACCGGCCAAGATGCCCCCACCAAAGATATGCAATAATCCTAGTCTTTTCCCTGATGGAGGCGACTCAATCTTTCGAATTGCATACAAACCGAGTAGAAGCATGAGCCCCATATCAATATTGCGTGTGTTGAGTAGGACGGTCTCAGACATCCAGTAGATTCCCATAACGAGAAGCCAAATAAAAACTAGCCAGCTGCTATCTCTTTTGGGTGCTATCTTTATCCACCACACCACGAAGAGAGCAACCATAACCATGGTGAAGAACAATGATTCGAGTATAAGCTGTGTTCTTCCTGAGTGAGTTATGGCATTAAATGCCAGATAAATAGGTATTTTTGCGACATATGTATCAACTCCGAGTAGTACGTTATGTGGCCCCGGTAACGTAAGGTCGTGCGCTGCAGCCTGTTGCGCGACATCATCAGACGAAAAAGATCTACCAATTATGTTTGCACTAAACGAGAGCAAAGACACCAGAGCTATTAACCCCTTAATAACAATGACTTTAGTTATCCGATTTTTTGGATTTAGCCAATGCATCGTCCTTAAGGCATCCTTGTTTTTATTTAATGCGGAGTTATGCCCGAGATTGGCTTAGCCAGTCTCACCTGTCATGCGGATATAATAGAACAGGCGTATATCAATGTCTAATTATCAACTTTCTCAAGTGAAGTGCCACTAAAAACATAGCGATAGCTTTTGAATTACATGTTCTTAAAGATACAATAAGGTTTATGGTTAAGCCCAAGCATGACTCCCAACAGCCTACTATCTCTGGTACATGGAGCTTCGAACCTGAGGACAAAGATGACGTTCCTTCGCTAGACAATGTTACGAGCCCAGTAGATAATATTGAGCCAGTCAAGTGGACAAGTCCCGAGTTTACTCATCACGCTAAACCTTTAGTGTGGTATATATATCTTGGATTAGCCACCCTCGCTGCAGCTGCAGGCGTATACCTCCTTACCAAAGACACGATAGCTACCGGGGTTGTTATATTTTGCGGCATTATCTTTGGTATCTTCAGCAATCGTAAGCCCCGAGAGGTTGATTACGCGGTAGATAGCAAAGGCGTTACTATTGGCAACAAGCCCTATACATACGATTCTTTTAAGTCTTTCTCAATAGTTGATGACGGGAAGTTTGTTAACATCTTACTTATACCAACCAAGAGATTTATGCCGATGTTAACTGTTAATTTTGATCTTAAGAATGAGAATAAGATCTTGAAAGTTCTAAACGATAAGCTCCCTCTAGACGATAGAGATCCAGGCGCTCTCGATAATTTCTTGCACCGCATTGGCTACTAGTACCTAAACTATTTGATCCTCAAAAGGCTTGGTGCCGTAGACTATGATATCGGCGATCTCCTGAGGATGTGTCTTTTCAATATAATCTGTCTCTCGGGGTTGCCATACTGTTTCCCACGCCAGGCGGACTCTGTCTTTAGGCATAGTCTCGCGAGCCATGCCTCGCTGGCGACAAATGTCTTTTGGTGTTTCCACCCAGATTTTAAGATCCCAATCAATATCAAACTCAAAACTATAGCAACGCTCTATACAAATACCTCGTTTAATTGTTTTGGGCATATCTAAATAACGAGGACCCGAATTCCAGTTGTAGGGCCGAAAGAGAAACTTACTAGAGGATTGTATTGGGTCGATAACGTCTTCTATAAATCTCTCATTATTAAAAGCTCCCCAGACAACCTGGTTTTCGACTGGCTCAAAGTAGTCATCACCATTGATGATCAGGAAATCATGGAGAACCCCAGTCAAATACTTACCAAGGTTAGATTTGCCTGCTCCGCCTCTCCCATCAATGGCAACGATATAGAACTTACCGTTTTTGGGTTTATGCGAATTCAGTAATTCATTTATATTTATTTTCACCCCCACATGATATCAAAGTAGCCAGAAGTCTTAGCTATTATTTGTCGGCCATTTCTTCGCCAGCTCAATAGCCTGCAAGCCGTAGAACTTTAATGCCGGTGTTAATTTGTATTCAGGAGAGTCTAGATCACTAGCGCCTAACCATCTCATGTCAGTATGCTCAGCGGATTTTTTAAAATCTCCACTCTTAGTTTTAGCAAAATATATGAGGGCGATGTGACGATGAGGAGGGTTGGCATCATGGGCTTCCATATAGTTGGGGGTGTAGAGAATCTTTTCCTCGGCAGAGCCAACTGCTGGTTTGTGACTCATTATTTCCACTTCCAAACCGGACTCCTCGGCAATTTCGCGTAGTAATGACTGGTCTGGATCCTCGTCCAACTCAATGTGCCCGCCAATCGAAATCCACTTGCCATAACGAGGGTGATTAACAAACAATACTTTGTCCTCATGGACTATGAAAACAGCATTAACAAAATCGTAGAGTTCGTGGATATGAGGCATTTAATAACTATATCAGAGTAGTATTGATCTGGTGCTTTGCTATAGTTGGGAGTATGGCTACTGCTATTGTATTTGATTGTTTTGGCGTACTGGCCACTGACGGTTGGCTCCCCTTTAGAGACGGGCACTTCCTTGAAGACAAAGAATTATTCGCTCAAGCTGATCGTCTGAATAAAGAAATGGATGCCGGGATTATCAGTTACCCATCCTTCGTTGCACAAATTGCCGCCCTAGCAGGCGTATCTGAGAACGTAGTTGATAAACATATTGATAGCAACGTCCCCAATGCCCCATTACTCAGTTTCATCAAGAACGACTTGAAGCCCAAGTACAAGATAGGAATGCTTAGTAACGCTGGTGCTAATTGGCTAGATAAAATTTTCACTAAAGCTCAGTTGGCAATGTTTGATGCCCGTGCCCTGTCTTACGAAGTTGGAGCAATTAAACCAGACCCTCTTACCTACCAGACTATTGCGAAGCGTTTAGGGGTATCTACTGAGGATTGTATATTTATTGATGATCAAGTGCGTTATTGTATCGGAGCTCAGGAAGTTGGTATGAAGTCCGTAGAGTACAAAGGGTTTGATCAGATGAAAAAGGATCTGCTAAGCCTCTTATAGTTTTATAAACAGTACGATAGCCACCACGGCTCCAGTGGCTATGACTAGTGATCTTATAACTGTATTGGGTAGTTTTATCCCGTAAACCGACCCAACTAAACCACCTAAAATACTGCCCACTAAAAGTAGTGGTAATTCCTTCCAGTCAACCAAGTGGTAAATGATAAAGTACACGCTAGCTACGAGATTAATACTGACACCGGCCAAATTTTTTAGCCCATTCATCTGTTTTATGTCGCTAAGTTCGGTAAGACCCAAGAGAGACAACATAATGATCCCGAAACCAGCCCCAAAATAACCGCCATAAGTAGCAACAACAAATAAACCAATGGCAATTAGACCGATTAAGAGCTTCCAGTGTCTCTTCTCGGTCTGAATATTTCTTTTAGTGTATAACCAGTGGTGGATTCTTGTCTGAAGAGTCGTAAGAACGACAGCGAATACAATGAACCACGGAACAATAAACTGAAAAGTATGCCCAGGCGTGTCTTTTAAGATGATTGCACCCAGTAGTCCACCCGCTACGCAAGGGATTAGTAGCCAGTAGTACTTATTTGGCAGCTTACGAATATGTTTTCTATAGCCGTAGGCTGAAGTTAACGCCCCGGGCCAAACGGTGATTGTCGTTGTGGCGTTAGCGCCTATCGGAGCAATCCCAAGACTTAGTAGTAGAGGGTAGATGAGTAACGATCCACCACCAGCTACAGCGTTGACTATCCCGGCTAGAAAGGCACTTCCAAGGAGGAATAGACCGTGCCAAAGATTCATTAATTCATAGTAACAGACAGAGAAAATTGACTCCCAATTCTGTATTATTTGTAGCTACTGGGTTGTTTTATCGTTGATCCCGTGCAACCCTTAAATACATACTATGTATAGATCACGTAAAACCAACAGGAAATACGGTCCAAGCAAGACCAAGAAACGTTTAATAGCCAATCCTGACCCTGCTATCTGTCCGCTTTGTAATATGGAAAGCGACCAACTGATCTATACCGGTAAGACGATGGTGGTCACCAAAAACATATTTCCGTACCAGTACTGGGAATTTATGGATGTTGTTGATCATCTCATGATCGTACCCAAGAGACATGTCCTTAGCATTGCTGAGTTTAGTGATCAGGAGAAACTTGAAGCCATGGAACTATTTGCTGACTATGAAGAGAGAGGTTATAACCTTTACGCCCGTTCTGTAGAGAACAACATGAAAAGTATTCCACACCAACATACACACTTAATAAAAACCGAGGGATCCACAGCAAGGGCTGGGATATTTTCTAAAAAACCTTACTTTGTTTGGAAGGTCTAAATTAGCAACTAGGGTTGTGTCGGAGGCATCGGCTGCTGTGGTTCTTCAGGTGTAGTTGGAGGCACTGGATCAGCAGGTACATCTGTTGGTACAGGAGGTGTTACTCCTGGTACAGATGTTGTGCTGTCCTGAGGTTGTTGCGCTGGTGCTGGATCTGAAGAGGTCGATGGATCTGTAATAAAGGGTGTTACTCCTGGTACAGATGTTGTGCTGTCCTCAGGTTGTTGCGCTGGTTCTTGTGGAGCCGGGCTGGAACTCATAGGATCCGCGCTACCTGCTGCTGGATCATTTACGTTTGGTTGAGGAACTTGTGAATCGTCGTTCATAGTATCTCCTTAGTTTTTTGTTCAATTAATATCAAACACTATTCTAGCATAAACACAACGATACCGATATAGATTAACTGTCGCCGGTCGAGATGGGACTGCTTTATATCAGCCTTCCCTGTTTAGTCGCATTAACAGAATTCTTAATAAGCTATACTAAAGTTCATGGGAAAAGCAGCCAGGGCCATAATAATAGAAGACAATAAGCTTTTGCTGATGAGGCGTATCAAAGACGGGAGTCAGTACTTTACATTGGTTGGCGGACGTCTGAAAGAGGGTGAGAGCGTTGAGCAGGCGCTTATTAGAGAGGTAAAGGAAGAAACCGGGCTTACAATTACTAGGGCGCGCCAAGTATTCTTTGAAGAACATCCTGAACCTTACAACGAGCAATACATATATCTTTGTGAAATAGGACCTCACGAGGGCATTGCCATCCAAACTGATAGCGAAGAGGATTCATTGAACAAAGAGGGCATGAATATACACGAATTGGTATGGGCTTATATAAGTGCTTTTCCTGATATAGCCTTCCGTACACCACAGCTCCAAAAAGCAATCATTGAAGGTATAAAAAAGGGTTTCCCAGCTCAACCTATAAAAATCTGAAACTAGATCTTTATGATCGATTTCCATTTCTTAGGAGTGTGCTCATCTTCACCCAAGCCACTGAGGAGCTCAATTAACTCAGCAGTTGGGATAGAGTCACAGTCTATTTCCTTCTGCAGCGCAATAATATAGCCCTGCATAATTCTCTTGACCTTTAGCACGTCTTGTCGGGTGAATTTCCCCATTACATAGGGTGCTGCATTCGGTATTCTACTCATAATCTTAAGATGCCCAAAGAATGGACCGACTGTTGCCGTAACGTTCAAAATGTCCTCAATACGAATACTCATTATTTCAGCAGAGTTAAAGAAAGAACGACGAGTAATGGTTAGCTTGGTGCGGTCCAAAACCACCTTGTCACTTAACAGTGTAAATGCAGTAGTTGCTCTTACTAAGACATCATTAGAGCCTTCAATAGCTTGCTTTAGTTCTTCCTTAGTCTCTCCATAACTATGCGTGTCTTCGCTTTCTTGGGGAGATAATCGAGTCGGTTGATCGGGTGAATTTGAATCAGAATTTGAGTCTGGCTTATTTCTAACACGCAGTTTAGGAGATCTAAACACTGTTCTGTTAGCTATTGGGACGACTTTTTTGAGGGCCCCCAGGGCAATAAACTCTTGATCCATACTAGTATCTTCTAGCATTTCCAATACAAATTCCGTAAGAAATCTAACTGTGAGTCAATCTCCCACCCCTAAAAAATCGTCGATACAGTATAGGCCTATGCGGCTAAGATCAAAGCTAAAGCTCCCAGACCAACAAATAACCAGGTCTTGCTGCGCTTCTTCTCTGGTCGCTTAGAGCTCTCCATATGTATATTATAACATAATATCGAACTATAATATGGGGTCGGAGTTTGTCTTCTTATATAAATCGGGGAACTTGTGAGCCGGATCAACCCTTTGTTTTACAGCCTCATACGCTCGTTTGTCATAAATTGCCCAAAAGGTTTCAGGCTTGTATTGATTTAAAGATATCAATGTTTTAATGCCATGAAATTCAAGAAGTTCCTTGTCCAGTTTTAGGTAATTGTCTTGATCACCTCTTTGACGCATCCCATAAATGGCCAAGTCTATATAAAGTCTGTCATCGCTTTGTAAGAACTTCGGGTTAATCCAAGGGTAGAGGTTGGGCATATTATATGGCACTATCCAGATAGGATAATAACTAAATTCCTTGTGGTACCAACGATAGAATTGTTCGAATTTTGAAAAGGCCATCATTGTATCAACGGTTACCAATGGTCTCCCTAGATTAATTAATTTCTCATAACGTTTAGCTAGTTTTAGCATGTTGCTTGAGCCCAGCAGCTTCTTGCCCAGTAGACGTCTTATTAGGGGATTTTCTAGCCCATAGTTTCGACTTATCCAGTGGCATTCTCTATCGAATCTAAAGAAGTAATCGTAGGTCGATAGGTAATCTTCCTTTAATACCGCAGTACTTTTATAGTAGACTTTCTGCCCGCTATAATCGCTTAAGTATGGGGGCTCGTTGACGAAATCGGCCAGTACTAGGACAAACTGTTTGGGGCCATGAATTATGCCATCCATGAAGTCGTGCTTTGGGCTGTCATACTCATTCTTAATAGCGGCTAGAAATTCATTAATTGAAGAGTAGTTATGATATGAAAGTTTTACGTTGGGTTTTGCTGGGCACAGTCTAAAAGTAATTTTAGACACTATCCCCAGAGTACCAAATGCTCCGTGAACCATATTAAAGACGTCGGAATTAGTATCCTTATTGCAAACAATAACTTCTCCGTTGGATGTAATAATCTCGTACTCAATACAGGTGTCGTGAAAACCGCCAACCTTATATGACATTGACTCTATGGAGCAACCGCTAACAGCCCCTCCTAGAGTTATGCTTTTAAGTTCTGGAACAACGTAAGGAACTAACCCGTGCTTTAGTGTCTCTTTAACTATATCCGAGAAAGTAACCCCTCCTTCGGCGACCGCAATTTTATGAACTGGATCTATGCTCAAGATATCTGTCAGTTTGCTAACATCAACTCTAGAATTAGGATGCTTTCGGTTTATGGGGACTTGGTGTGAGACCGATGCTTTTTTGAGGGATAAATTCTCACCATCTTTTTGTCGAAGGAAAGTCGCGATTTCTCTAACTTTGGCTTGATGTGTCATAGGCTTCCAAAGAATTGTAGCACCCCCGAAGAATGTCTAGTAAGACTCTATCTGAGTGGACCTTTCTAGATTGAAATGGTTTTAAAAGGGCTTATGGTATTATTAAAATCAAATAGGCACTACAAGAATAATAGGGTAGATAATTTGAGGTCACGTCTATCATTTCAAAAAGTCATCAAGATGCTACCATCAACTTGTATAGTCTTGGCCGTCGTACTCCTGGGGATTCATTTCCTAACATTAAGCCATGCAGCTAGCCCTTATGCTTCAGCAGATGCCTCAACCGGGACGCTGACTGGCAATGCCGCTGTTTGCCCTGATACTACAGCGTCAAGTGGCAGTAAGGTCATATTCAACAACGGTACTTGTAGTTCTACGACGATACCACCAACTTCAGGCTGCTCTGCTCCAGCCGGTACCCTAACTATCGCTATCTACGGCAACAAATTTGTTAACCAGGCTGATCAAACAGTAGTGTTAAGGGGAGCTAATACCGAGGGGACCCAGTACGACTGTGCTCAAAGTGGAGCAGGCTTCTACGACGATACCACCGTAACAGCCGGCACAGGTGGCAATCCTGGTAACTATGCGACAGAGATTGCTGCAATGAAGACTTGGGGCATCAATGTTGTACGAGTCAACCTTAATGAAGAGTGTTGGCTTGGTATTAACGGCGTGCCCACCACTACTTCAGCGATCGTCGGCACTGTCCCGGCTGGAGATACTTACGACAGTAAGACTAATGCTTATATGACAGAGATGGGTAACTATGTAAAAGCCCTCAACGCCGCCGGTATATACACTGAGATAGACCTTCACCTAAATGCCCCGGGGACCGAAATCATTACCGACGCTAGTACCGATGCACAGAACCCACTCCCGGAATCCAATTCAGACAACTTCTGGAAGAGCGTGGCCAGCTACTTTAACGACAATCACGCTGTTATCTTTGGAGTCTTTAACGAACCCTTCGCCCCGAATGCTAA
>CAJCIR010000069.1 GCA_903970425.1 Chlamydiota bacterium
GACGACAAAAGGCGGTTAACCATACCAGCTGAGGTTCGAAGCGAGTTTGCCAGCGGGGTAGTAATTACCAGGGGCTTCAAAAAATATCTGCACCTATACCCAAAAACAGTATGGGATGGACAGATCGAGCCGTTGCTAGAAGGTAACTTGCTAGATGAGCACACGGCAGATCTCAACGTCCAATTCCGTACAGGTAAGGTGGAAAGCGTTCTAGACGATAAGCAAGGACGTATCACGATTGAGCAACCACTGCTCGATTATGCAGGTATAACCCATGAAGTCGAAGCCGTTAGGACTGGTAAATTCTGGCGTTTGACAGCCGCTTAAACGGCCGCAGAACGAGATAGAAGCACATTAACAATTAAATCGTCATCAAGACAGGCTCGAGATCAGCTATTCGGCAGTCAACATATGGTATTAAGGGATAACCATACAAAAAACCCTCGCTCTTTCAACTAAAACACCTCCCAAAACTCCACCTCACACATAAGTCTCTCAAAAGAAACTTTCTTAACTACTTGTAATCAGAAGTTATAGGATTTCTAACGAAATTCTAACCCCACGGCTTCTAACAACCACAAGTAGTTACAACAAAAACAAAAACTACAAAAAAACAAAAAGTTGGCTGCTGATTAGGTGACCTTGCAACAAAAACAAAAACAAGAAAAAGACATGCACCAAAACAAACAACATATACCGGTACTGCTCGAACAAGTACTACACTCTCTTAGTCCCAAAGAAGGAGATTCTTATCTCGATCTGACGGCAGGGTACGGTGGTCACGCTGGAGCGGTTCTGGAAAGAACAAATAATCCATCACAGACGACTCTGGTTGATAGGGATTCTTCGGCTATTGCTGTTCTAAAAGAGCAGTTTGGGCCAAAGGGCGTAGAGATTATCCAAAATGATTTCTTCGCAGCATCTCAGCAATTATTAGAATCTGGGCGAACATTTGATCTAATGTTGGCCGATTTGGGAGTGTCGTCACCGCACCTTAACGAGCCGAGTCGTGGTTTTGCTCTTCAGCAGGAGGGTCCATTAGATATGAGAATGGATCAATCTCAGGAGTTGGATGCAGCCTTCATTGTGAATACATATAGTGAAGACGACCTAACCAACCTGATTAAAGAGAACAGTGAAGAGCCAAAAGCTAGAACGATTGCACGTCTTATCGTACAAAATCGTCCTTTCACTACAACCACTCAACTCGCCAATATTGTCAGCCGGGCCTGGCCTGGACACAGCCGAGTTCACCCGGCAACGCGTACTTTCCAAGCGATAAGGATTGCCGTCAATGAGGAGCTATCATTATTGACCAAATCACTACCTCTTTGGATAGAGCTGTTGTCACCGGGAGGACGTCTTGTGGTCATAAGTTTTCATAGTCTAGAGGACCGTATTGTAAAACAAACTTTCGCCTCCTTAAGTGGTGATCGTTACGATGCCACACTAGATTTGATCACCAAGCGGCCGGTAACTGGCGATATTAATGAACTAGTTTTTAATCCGCGAGCAAGAAGTGCAAAACTTCGAGCCGCAGCGAAAATAAATAACAGAAAGGGGAGTATACATGCCTATTCAGGTAAAAAGTAGCTCCCGCACCTATAAAGTTCGCGTTAAAGTAGTCTAGTACTACCTGACTCGTCTTTATAGACAAGCTGGTCAGAGTGCCTAAGGGCAACCAAGGGCACTCTTACCAAAGAAAAATAAACATAAAATATATGACCTATTCAAGTTCTTTGGCGGTAAGTCGACAGCGATATGCTCGACGCAACCAAAATGTAGTCAGTTTTCGAACTCGAGAACGGACTCTTGGGCCTATTAGCAACACTATCATTCTCGTGGTGTTAGCTTGTTTGCTTGGCTTGCTATATCTCACGCAAGTTACCAAGACAAACACCTATGGGGACACTATGTTTGCTTTGCAGCAACAACAGACCCAACTAGAGACACAACATCAAAACTTAGAGGTTGCATCGGCGCAACTTCAGTCTTTGAATCGTGTCCAAAATAGCCCGGTTGCGAAGAATCTTGTAGCTGTGACACCAAGCGCCACCTTAACCAATTAGTTATAATAAACTAGATGTCCATGAATTCCCCAAACAAGGCTTCTGCTGTTTTGGCGGTCAAGCGCATCAGATTTATGTACGCACTGATCGTCCTAGTCGTAGGCATTTTTGCCGTACGACTTTTTTATGTTCAGGTCATTAAGTACAACTATTACCATCAACAAGCTCTTAACGATCAGCTAGAAGAATATTCAATTCCGGCAACTCGGGGCATTATAGAAGCCAACGAGAACGGGCAACCCGTTCCCATAGTACTTAACCAGGAACTCTACACACTCTTTGCGGATCCAACATTAGTTACTAACTCCAGTAGTGAAGCGACTAAGATAGCCTCGATTATCGGTGGTTCGGCTTCTACCTATCAGTCAGATCTACAAACGCCTCAGACTCGCTACTTTGTGATTGCCACTAGGATTAGTGGAGCTGAGTCTAATAAGATACTTGCTCTTAAGCTCCCTGGTATAGGCACTAAAGGCCAGGATTATCGAGTATATCCGGACGGTAGTCTTGCTTCCCAGTTACTTGGATTCGTTAGTAACTCTGGCGCCGGGGAGTACGGAGTGGAGCAAGCTATGAATAAACAGTTGTCGGGGACACCTGGCAAACTTAAGGCCATAACTGATATCAATGGTGTGCCCCTAGCAGCAAGTAGTAATAATGTAGAGAAAGCCCCAGTTCCAGGCGATGACCTGGACCTTACCATTAATCTGGGTATCCAGTCACAAATGGAGCAAATCCTTCAGAGCGAGTATCAATCGACCAAGTCCAAGGGATTGAGCGCCATAATAATAAACCCCAACAATGGGCAGATAGCAGCCATGGCCAATTATCCGACCTATGATCCGTCCAACTATGAGTCGGTTACAAATCAAGCTTTGTTTGAAAACGATGTAGTTACCAACGCTATTGAACCGGGCTCATCTATGAAAACATTGACCACTTCAGCTGCCCTAGACCAAGGTGTTATACAACCCAATACGACTTTCTACGATCCAGCGCACTGGATAGTAGACGGGTTCAATATTACCGATATTGAGCAGGATGGTGGGCCTCGCGAGCAGAGTATCCAGAGCATTCTGTCGTTGTCGCTAAATACTGGAGCAGTATGGATGCTCATGCAGATGGGTGGTGGTCAGATTGATGCTAAGGGTATCGATGCATGGAATAACTATATGACTAACCATTTTCGTTTGGGCGAGCCAACTGGGGTAGAGCAGGGGTATGAGTCGGGTGGGTATGTACCGCCGGCAAATCTCGATGATCCTTCAATCGACCTAACTTACGCCAATACAGCGTTCGGACAAGGAGTGACAGTTACTGCCATTCAAATGGCTGCGGCTTTAAGCAGCGTTCTAAACGGGGGGACTTACTACCAGCCAACTCTAATTAATCAGACCATTACCCCTAATGGCCAGGTCATCAATAACCCACCAAAAATTCTCCAGAGAAATACTGTTGCACCCAAAATTGGACAAGAATTAATTCCATTAATGCAGGGAGTGGTTACGCAGTATCTTAGTGAAGGATTTGCCTTTATGAATTTTCCCTCAAATTATCTGGTGGGTGGTAAGACCGGAACTGCCCAGATAGCCGCTCCAACCGGAGGTTATTATCCAAACCTGTATAACGGAACCTATGTAGGTTTTGTCGGGGGAGATACACCTCAGTACGTCATAGTAGTATTTAATATAGAACCTAACGTTCCTGGGTATGCTGGAGCATACGGTGGACAACCCGTATTTGCTGCTCTAGCACACATGTTAATTAATGAAGGTTATGTGACACCAAAATCATAAATAGCCTGTTATAATATAACGCGAGATATAAAAAATGACGCACCTTTTAAGCTTCGCCGTAAACACACAAACTGTAATTAGAATACTGCTCCTCGGCTTCCTGAGCTTTCTTATTAGCATGCTCATTACTCCTCTATATACAACTCTGGCCTATCATTTTCAGTGGTGGAAGAAGCCACGTACTACGGCTACGACCGGTGAAGTTGCCAAAGTTTTTACTAAACTTCATGCCGAAAAACACCGCCGCCTTATCCCAACCATGGCGGGAGCCATCTTTGTTATATCAATAATTATTGTTACCTTGGTTGCTAACTTGAGCCGTGGTGAAACATGGTTACCTCTCGCTGCACTAGCTGGGGCTGCAGGGGTTGGTCTAATTGACGACGTTATTAATATTCATGGTAGTGGTAAAGGTACTGCTGGACTGCCTTCAAAGGTAAAGCTCCTGCTCATAACCATAATTGCCCTAATCGGGGGACTGTTTTTCTATTACAAACTGGATGTTCATTCTATACATATACCGGGTGTATACGGTCAATGGCACATAGGCTGGTTAATAATCCCTCTATTTGTCTTGGTGGTGGTATCAACTGCTAATGCAGTTAACATTAGTGATGGTCTGGACGGTTTAGCTGGTGGTTTAACGGCGACTGCTTTTGCAGTGTACGTAATAATTGCTCTACTAGAGGGACGTTACGGCGTGGCCGGCTTCTGCATGACCATAGTCGGAGCCTTATTAAGTTACACCTGGTTCAACATCTTTCCCGCGCG
>CAJCIR010000070.1 GCA_903970425.1 Chlamydiota bacterium
GCTCTAGCCAACTGAGCTATATCCCCATAATTGCTTCACTAATAATACCAACGATCTGTTCTAGTTCAAGTTGTACATGAGTCCCGGCACAGGTTATTGCACAAAAAACACGATATTCTGTCTTTAGTGTTGGTTTGCCAATAGTCCGATTATCGATATATCCTCTATAAAAATTTCCTTTTGTTATTCTGGTTAACTTAGACCAATAATTAAGTCACTGCGTATAGTTTTGATCTGCTCGATACTGAATACGGCCACCAAGCAATGTAATGTGAACAGTACGCTAGATAAACAAAAATGCCGGAGGTCCAGCATTCATGTATCGTGCGCGCCCACCCGAAGCGGCGGGTGATTTTATTTTGATTTTTTGTTTCATCGCGCCGCATGGACGCACGAACTACTTAAGTTTATATCTAACCTTTTGCTAGTTGTCAAACTTCTGGATTTAATTCAGTAGATTAATGAGTTCGTCTTCGTTGATTTGTTTGGTACCTAGCTTTTGAGCTTTTTCCAGCTTACTCTTACCAACATTTTCCCCGACCACTAGATAATCAGTTTCTTTTCCAACGCTGCTTTGAAAGACTCCCCCCTGCAATCTAATTTTCTCAGCAGCCTCGTCACGATCCATTTTCCTAAGTGTGCCAGTAACGACGAACCGTTTGCCAGTTAATTTGCCCCCAACTTTATTCAATGCACGGGGCCAAACATTATATCTCTTAAACTTCTCCAATAACTGCACATTAGCTTCCTCGGAAAACCAGGCCACTATAGACTCAGCGACGACCTCACCAATACCCTCAACATTACTTAGCTCTTCAATTGTTGCCTTAATAAGCCCTTCCATGGACCTAAAGTGATTAGCAAGATCAACAGCCGTCTGGGCACCAACATGACGTATCCCCAAACCATAGATAAACCGGTTAAGATTTGGCTGCTTCTTGGCCTCAATAGCCTCAATAAGCTTACTTGCAGATATTTCGGCGAAGCGATCTAGTTTAAGTAATTCCTCTTTTTTAAGAGCATAGACATCTGCTGGGTCAGAAATTGCTCCAGCTGAGAGCAACGCACCAACATTTTTCTCGCCCATTCCATCTATATCCATAGCCGCTTTACTGGCAAAGTGCTGGATACGATTTTGGACCCGCGCCGGGCAATGAATGTTAGGACATCGCCATACAGCATCGTCTTTTTTGGATTTTATGAGAACAGTGTTACATTCTGGGCAACGTTTCGGCATATGAAAAACTTTTTCGGTACCATTTCGGAGTTTAGTAATTGGTTCGACAACTTCTGGAATTATATCTCCGGCTTTGCGCACTACCACTGTGTCACCGATTCTAATATCTTTTCTGGCTACTTCGCTTTCATTATGTAGCGTAGCCATTTGTACAGTCGTTCCGGCAATGACAACCGGCTCCAACATGGCGACTGGTGTGGCCGCACCGGTTCGGCCAATACTGATAAAAATATCCTTTACCTTGGTAGTAGACTGTTCGGCAGCATATTTATAGGCGATGGCTGCACGAGGTGCCTTACCGGCGACACCAAGTCGGTCATAAAGAGCCCGGTCATTAATCTTAACTACCAAGCCGTCAGTGTTAAATTCTAGGTTTAGGCGCTCGTTTTCCCACTGGGCAACGGCTTTCATAACTGTTGCAACGTCTTTTGCCACATAGCTATCTTTAAAAGTTGGCTTATTGACTAAAAATCCCAGTTCATCAAGTGTCCTGTAGGCAAACTCGTGACTAGCAACACGACTCGGCGGCTCAACGAGTAGATCGTAAGCTCGAAAGTGCAGAGGACGTTTAGCTACTAAGCTGGGATCAAGTTGACGAATTGTGCCAGCTGCTAAGTTACGCGGGTTGGCGAAAGTTGCTAGACCCTCAGCTTGCCTTGTTTCATTCAATTTAGCAAAGTTCTTTTTATACATTATCACTTCTCCGCGCACTTCAGTTCTGCCACTCAGAAAGTCTTTATTACCGGCACTATTTCTTAGCCTCAACGGTACAGACGGTATCGTCCTTATATTCTCTGTAACATCTTCTCCGACCATACCGTCGCCTCTCGTCACTGCTTGGCTATAGATACCATCCTCATATATTATCGAACAGGCTAAGCCATCCATTTTGATATCCACAAAAAATTCTAGATGAGATTCAGGCGCCAGCTTTAACATTCGTACGGCCCAAGCCTCAACTTCAGACCGATCAAATACATCGTTTAAGCTGATCATTCGAGTGCGGTGAGTTACCTGCTTAAATCCTGCAAGTGGTTTAGCGCCAACTCGTTGAGTAGGCGAATCGGTAGTAATAAGTTCGGGGAACTCAGCTTCAATTTTCTTAAGCTCGGCCATTAAGCCGTCATAAACTGAATCATCCACGCTAGGATTGTCTCGCACGTAATACTCGTGAGCATATTGATCTAGTTGGGCTCTTAGACTAACTAATCGTTTTTTTGCTTCTTCTCTGGTCATAGTAGCTCCCGATAAGTTGTATATAAGTAACTATGCACCAATGCTAGGGCGACCGTGCCAAGAATAAAAAAAGCCGCGGCCGTAAGTGGCGTCAAGAATAGGATTATAGGCGACATGATAATACCTCCAATAACCAGTACGGCTACCGGTAAGAAGATTATTTTTCTAAGGACTTCCAAGCGTCGATGTTTCACTAGAGCTCTCGCTGAACGCATTGCCTTGAGTGGCGTCATGTCCGGCAGTGTAGCAATATAGAGAGCGAACACGGTTGAGCAAAACCACCTAAAACTAAGGGCTATAAGAGCAACACAAACAGTTATGAATACAATCTTTTCCAAGACAGAAAGTGCTATGCCGCTACCAAATAGACCGCCCAGAAGTGCGAAACCAAAGACAGCAGGGATGATCTCTAGCCCAATAACCAACAAGACTACCAAAACAGGCACCAGTGGGTAAACCCCCTTATAGAAGCTCTCTCTTATTTTTGGTTTTATGTCGGCATGGACCTGTCTTAGTGCCCATATCAGTACAAGACTTGTGACAATCACTAGAAACGCCTGATAAGCCCCTGCGGAAGGATTTGTCGAACCATTGGTACCACCCAGCAGGTTAATAAACAAGCTGGCTCCACTTCTCATGGAATTGAAGCTGCCGTGAAAAGCGCCACTAAAATCAGCCTTTATAACCTCGACACTAAAGCCTGATGCCAGCCCTTTTATTAAAGCCAGATTGAGCACCGCATATATTGCAACTATACCGAGGAAAAGCTTCCAGTACTGTTGAAGAATTTCAATACTAGACTTAAAGAGCACCAAAACATTAGGTAGTGGTGGACGAACGATGCGAGGCAGCTTTTCTTTGTTAAATGGCCACTTATTGAGAGGGAAGGCTTTTTCCTCAGGCTTAAGTCTGCGTGGCGTTGAACTAACCGCTACATTTTTCTTACTATTCGTCTTTACAGGGGCGCTCTTGGTCGTCGTTTTTTTTGGTTTTTTAGCTTGGGCCATCGATTTACTCTATGCGTGTGTTTCCATTTTCTGTAGTCGAGCAATCCGATCTTCTATAGGTGGGTGGGTACTGAAAAGATTAGTAACACTGTGGCCACGTAGAGGATTGGCAAAAAAGAAATGAGCGGTCGCAGTATTTTGTTTTTTTAGGACACTGCCGGTTCGTTCTATTTTACGCAGGGCACTCTCCAAACCTTCCGGATAACGAGTGGTCAAAGCCCCAGTAGCATCGGCTAGATATTCCCTCTTACGGCTGACGGCGAGTTGGATAAGAGTTGCGACAATTGGTGCCAAGATAGCAGCAACAATGCCCAAAACCAGCAGAATTTGATTATTCTCGCCTTCCCTATCTCCTCCGCGAAAAAAGGTCATTCGAAGGATTACATCGGCTATCAAACTAATTACTGCTGCAAGCGCAAAGGCAATCATTGAGACCCGGATATCGTAATTCTTAACGTGGCTTAGTTCATGCGCAAAGACGCCTTGCAGCTCTTTGTCATCCATTATTTCCAGAAGTCCGGATGTCGCACAAACTGAGGCATGTTGAGGGTCACGGCCAGTGGCGAAGGCGTTGGGTGATGGATCGTCCATAATATAGACCTTGGGCATCGGTAGGCCATCTGTGATAGCCAAGTTCTCAATAATTCGCCACAGTCTCTTGTTTTCTTCCTCAGTTATCTGACGAGCACTGTTAACTGCCAGGCTCCAGCGTGTTCCAGCCCAATAGCTGATAGCAGCGTATATCACTCCAAGAGCTAAGACCCAGTAAAAGAGAACTAGGTTGTTATATAAGGAACTAAAAAGCCAGGCCAGAGCTGCAATAATAACTAAAAAGGAAGACAGTATATAAAATGTCTTTCGTTTATTCGAAGCTATCTGACTATACATAAATCAAAATAAACGGGTTTAGAAGTTAACTTTAGGGGGTTCTTGTATCTGAGCTTGCTCAGCCTCATCAACTTCAAAGTATTCACGGTCTTTGTTGAAGCCCAACATATTAGCAAAGATCTTGGTTGGAAAGACTTTGCGCTTAGTATTAAAGTCCCTGGCCTCTCCGTTATAAAAGCGGCGAGAGGCTTGTATTTTATCCTCGGTGTCTACTAACTCTGATTGTAGTTCTTGGAAATTCTCACTAGCTCTTAGTTGAGGATAGGCCTCAGCCACCGCAAATAGGCTTTTCATAGTCTGTTGGAACTGGTTCTCGGCCTTGCCGGCAGCTTCTGGCCCCTGATTCTGCGCACTGAGTGTTGCTGCTCGAGCTTTGGTGACATCATCAAAGACCCCTTTTTCGTGTTTGGCATAACCCTGAACAGTTTGAACAAGATTGGGAATCAGGTCTGCTCGTCGTTTCAACTGAACGCTTATATCACTCCAGGCTTCGTCTGTACGAACGTTTAATCGAACTAGCCCGTTATACATACCAACTGCAATTATCGCTAGTACAAGAATAACCACCACTATGACACCAATAATAACTTCCATTTTTTCTCCCGTTATCTAATATTTTTATTATACAGTATTGTATATGGAAAAAGGTGGTTCGGACTCAGAAGAGTTCGAGTATCATAGGGACATGGCTAAGGCCAAAAAACGCGCTAAGAAATCTAAAAAAACGCATCATTTTCGACGTATTATTGTAGGGATTGTCCTTATCCTGTTTATTGCGGGACTGGGGGCTTGGCTAGTTCCTTTGGCGGCTCTATCAGCGACCACGACCATAGCAACTTCTGCAGCACCAACCATAACACTGCCCTGGCCAATCGGGAGTGAAGCAGCAATAGGAGCACAAGGCTACGGTGTTCTAAGCACCTATGGCCTTCAGAAAATGCTACCCACGGCCAGTGTGGCTAAGATAATAACCTCGCTAACTGTCCTAAAACAATACCCCCTGAGTATTGGACAACAAGGGCCGACGATCACGCTTGGTGCTGCTGATGTTGCTAACTACGCTATGTACTTGAAGGAACAAGGATCGGTTATCCCGATTGTGGCCGGAGAACAAATAACTGAATATCAGGCGCTGCAGGCAATGTTACTGCCCTCAGCGAACAATATGGCTGATTCACTAGCAACTTGGGCCTTTGGTTCTTTGCCAAATTACGTTATCGCTGCCAACAAACTACTGCAGTCGTTGGGACTAACCAGTACAGTAGTCAGTGCAGATGCCAGCGGATATTTGCCGGGCACTGAGAGCAGCGCTAGTGATTTGGTCAAACTCGGAGAAGTAGCTCTGAACAATCCTGTGATTGCCAATATAGTAGCGCAAACGCAGGCTTCACTTCCTGTCGCCGGCATCGTCAACAACGTCAATCATTTATTAGGACAAGATGGAATAATCGGGATCAAGACGGGCAATACTCAACAGGCCGGTGGTGTCTACCTTTTTGCTGCAAAACACCTCGTTTCACCTGGTAATAGCGTGACAATTATTGGAGCGATCATGAATGCTCCAACACTCTCACAGGCCCTGAGTGATTCCGAGCCCTTACTTAACGCCGTGACAGCTGATTTTGTCATGGAAAATGTTATTCAGAGTGGAGAGATAGTTGGCTATTACAAGGCACCATGGAATGGTGTGGAGGTCGACGCTGCAGCTAGTAAGAATATTGCCGTCCCGGTATGGCGCGGGTCGAATTTAGTCCCTCAGGTATCGCTTAACGCCATCTACGCACCCAAGGACAGCGGCTCCATCGTTGGGAGCATCAGCGTATCGGTTAATGGATCGAGTTACTACAGCCCCGTTACGCTTAGTCGGACAATTGCCAATCCCCCGTGGTATTGGCGACTGCTTGGACATTTTAGTCATTCTTTCTAGTGTGTCTTGTAACTTTGTATAGAAAGGGTGGACGGCGCATAATAGCAGTCATTGATTAATAGAGAGGGAATATTATGAATGACGATTATGGAACTAACCAATCTCCAGACGACGCTTTAGAGCCAGAAGATGAAGTCTTTGACCCACTTCGTGATGAGGAAAAGCTCCCTGGAGACTACGATTCCCCAGCTACGCCTGCTCAGGATATCCGATCGGGTGGCCGTGTTGACGAGCCATCAACGGATGATGAAATGGATTCTGATGAACTATATCAAGAGGGTGTTGCCGGGGCCACAAACGCCCAGGATGAAGAAATACAATCAGACGAAGGGCCGTTTCCGTTAGAACCGGAAGATTAATAAGTTCTGCGAATATTCTAATTTATGGTGCCTGGGGCGGGAATCGAACCCGCAAGCCTTTTGGGCATCCGATTTTAAGTCGAACGCGTATACCAGTTCCGCCACCCAGGCAGGTTTTTAAATTTTAACATTGATAATCCGTGGAGGCGCGTACGGGATTTGCACCCGTCTACGCGGTTTTGCAGACCGCTGCGTAACTACTCCGCCAACGCGCCAGACATGATCATTATACTAGATAGCGCCTACAGGCAGTTGCAATATTGTCAATGAAGCAGTATGGTAAAAACATAAACGTAACAAAGGAGAAGTTATGCAGATACTTAGCTGGCATTCGCCAATAGGCTGGGCTATCTTCTTAGTAGCCGTAGGTGTGACTACGTTCTTACTAAGTCTAGCTATCAAGGTTCTTGCAACCTTACCACCCGTACCGGGTGTGACTACTGCTTCAAAAAAGAAGTAGTAAGTTTGTTTTGGTAGGCATTCTACCCAAGATACGACGATAGGTGGGCATAAAGTTTTTCTAAAAAGATCTGCTTGAACGCTTCCTTATAAGGAAGCGAACAGGCAGATCTTGTGTTTTTGTCATATGGTGGCGCCTCCCAGACTCGAACTGGGGACACAAGGCTCTTCAGGCCTCTGCTCTACCAACTGAGCTAAAGCGCCATAGCAACTTGCATATTCTAAGAGAAAATGGTGTTTCCTTCAAGGTGATATTGCTGAGTCGGGTAATGTTACGCTATAATGCATCCCTGATTATGCGGGTGTAGCTCAGTTGTTTAGAGCGCATCCTTGCCAAGGATGAGGCCAGGGGTTAGAGTCCCCTCACCCGCACCACATCTGTAATACCAAACACTCTGTTTACGCCTAACAGAGTGTTTTTTGTTATAATTGAACATATGAAAATGTATTTATCCTCCTACCATTTAGGCAATAATCCCGAAAGACTCAAGGAACTTGTTAATAAAGAAAATGCTAAGGCCGCAATAATTCTTAATGCGGCAGATAATTCTGAGGATGAAAGACGTGCATCCTATGTTGCGTCGCAGATTGAAGAGCTGGCTACGTTAGGGATAGACTCAGAAGAGTTAGACCTGCGAGATTACTTCAGTGACTCTCAAGAACTAGGAGCAACATTATCGAATTACGACTTAGTCTGGGTGGTTGGGGGCAATTCATTTTTGCTTCTTAGAGCTATGAAGCAGAGCGGTTTCGATAAGCTTATAGTGCCGTTAGTTGAAAATGACATCCTCGTTTATGCAGGTTTTAGTGCAGGGGCAGTGGTGGCCACACCGACCTTACATGGCATAGAGCTGGTTGACGATAAAGATACTGTTCCCGAAAGTTATAGTAAAGAGGTTGTCTGGACAGGGCTGCATCTTGTTGGTAAATCAATAGCTCCACACTATAAATCTAACCACCCAGAGTCTGAAGCTGTAAACAAAGTCGTCAAGTATTTCCTTGAAAATGGTATGGACTATTGGACATTGAGTGATGGACAAGCTTTAGTGGTTCAGGATACGACAGCAACACTTGTAGGCTAGAGAAGAGTATTAGCCTGTGTAAGTCCCAGACCTTAATTGGATAGCAAATACTCTCGATAAGGCACCTCCAAAATCCTTCTCCAGCGAGCTATCTCATCACCGATAAGGTGAAACTTTTCGCCCACTTGCTGCACCAATTTGACCCAATTAGTACTTTATGAGATCGTTAGCGAATGAGCGACACTAATCTCCATAATAAACAGGCGTTATATGGTATTCCGGCCAGTGAAGTTTCTGATTGGCTAGTGGTAGACCGTGCCTCTGAGGCTGCAAACAGAATGCTGCATGAAGCAGGGGGTGAAAGTATTTTATTGAGTCGTATGGGACGTCATCAGAGGCGTCTATGGGCGCCGGCAGATATTTCCCTAGACGCTGCGGTTTTATCAGTCCCTTTTGATCCCTATAACACCCAGATTGCGTTATTTGCTAGCAGAGAATCTTCAACTAGAACCGTTGGAAAGCTCGTTGTGTATAGTGTTGTCGGTAACCGTATAAATGGAGAACCGTCTTTTATAGTACCTATAGATTGTCCAGAAGAACTTGCGTATACGGTTAATGCGGTAGCCGCCTGGCACGAAGACTTAGTAGAGCTATCTGATGCAGTGGCACATCCAACACTTGTCGGTCAAACAAGTAATCTCCAGCGGCCGTAGAGTTACTAGCTTCTGCTACACCAAAATAAGTAAACCAACGACCAAGTTTTTATAATCCATTCATTGCATAATATCCAGTACTTACATACAATAGGCATGAGCATTAATGAGGTGCAAAGACACTAAAACTCCGTGAAAAATCTAAGAAGACTCTCTCTCCTAGGGATAATGACACTAAGCAGTCTGGCCGTTACAACGTTTACGGCTATGGACGCCTTTGCTTTATCTCCAGGTACAGTTGGTTCATGGACAACATCAAGCAATTCTCTTCCAGTAGGATTGAGTAACGCAGGCTCTGTTAGCTATGGCGGCTACGAATATCTCTTTGGAGGGCAAGCTAGCCTTGGATATGTCAATACCGTATATTCTGCACCTCTTAATAGCAACGGAACTGTCGGGT
>CAJCIR010000071.1 GCA_903970425.1 Chlamydiota bacterium
AGCCTCAAGAGTTTCTTGTTTTTGTTTGTGGCAACACTGCTTCAGGCTGTAATACAGGTCATTATCTTCAGCGTTGAGCTTCGCAGCGTTAGCCCACATGTGGCAATTCATCAAACTATCGCCTATACCGGTGTTGCCAACTTTGCCTTATTTGTCGCCCTAACTCCAGGCGCCATCGGTATTCGTGAGTCTTTTCTGGTACTAAGCCGCAAAATACTGGGCATTAGTAGCGTCAATATTGTTGCCGCAAATGTAATAGATAGGGCAGTCTTTATTGTATTCTTGGGAATCCTGTTCGTTTTAACGATTGGTTTTCATGCCAAGTATAGTAGTCTGTTCGCCCGCGCCAAGATAGGAAAAGATCTGGGTACAGCTGGGAATGATGACTCTTCAGCCAAATAACAGGGTTGAAGTGTTAGGTTAAAGTGGTATCGTAGTACATTAGGAGTTTAATAGATGAAAATATTAGTTTTGGGTGGAGATGGTTTTTGTGGCTGGCCTACAAGCCTGCACCTATCATCAGCCGGACACGATGTCGTAATTGTTGATAACCTTAGTCGGCGTCAAATTGACGTACTTTTAGAAGTTGAGTCACTGACACCGATTGCTCCAATGAGTACTCGTTTGGCTACCTGGAAAAAAGTGTCAGGAAAAACTATCAAATTTGAGCTTGTAGACATTGCACAGCAATATCAGCTGCTGCTGGCAACCATCAAAAAGCACAAACCAGACGTCATTATTCACTTTGCCGAGCAACGCTCCGCTCCATATTCGATGAAGTCTTCCTATACCAAGCGTTATACAGTTGATAACAACGTAAACGCCACTAATAACGTACTGTGTGCGCTAGTGGAGAGTGGGGTAGATGCTCATCTAGTACACTTGGGTACCATGGGTGTCTACGGCTACGGCTGGACTGGTAGCGCACCTATTCCTGAAGGATACCTAGAAGTAGGGATAAATACACCTGAGGGAGAAATATCCAGAGAAATCCTGCACCCAGCCAATCCTGGATCTATTTACCACATGACAAAAACACTCGATCAGCTAATGTTTGCATTCTACGCCAAGAATGACAGTATTCGTGTTACTGACCTTCACCAGGGAATTGTTTGGGGAACTCAAACACCACAAACAATATTGGATGAAAAGCTAATTAATCGTTTTGACTACGATGGGGACTACGGTACCGTCTTGAACCGTTTCTTAATGCAAGCTGCGATTGGCTACCCTCTAACAGTCCACGGCACAGGCGGACAGACCAGAGCCTTTATTCACATTCGAGACTCAGTACGTTGTATTGAACTGGCTATCAAGAATCCACCCAAGAAAGGTGAGAAGCCAACTATCTTTAACCAAGTAACAGAAGTTTTCCGTGTGAGAGACCTGGCAAAGCTTGTTTCAGAGCTTACTGGCGTAAAGATCAACAACCTTCCTAATCCTCGTAATGAAGCCGTTGAGAACGAACTAAAAGTTGATAATCATAAGTTCCTGGCTCTTGGCCTAAAGCCAACGACCCTGTCCCAAGGTTTACTTGAAGAAGTTCAAGACGTTGTCCGAAAATATATGGGTACTGTCGATGAATCCAAAATTCCGGCAACTTCACTGTGGCGTAAGTAGGTAGCTATGGCAAAGCGCGTCTTTACTCAAACCTTCGGAGTAGTTGGCGCTATCGTCGAAAAAGACGGCAAAATACTCTTAGTCAGGGAAGCCAGTGAAAGCGATGCCGGCAAGTGGAACCAGCCAGCTGGTTGGATCGACGTCGGCGAAAATCCCATTACTGCTGCAAAGCGCGAAGTCTTAGAAGAAACTGGCTACGAATTTGAACCGACTCATCTGCTTGGTATTTATTCACTAGTTCGAAAAGACGCTGAACCGAAACTTGGGGCACTCCCTCACGCTATTAAACTTATCTTTAAAGGCCAAATTACCAGCGACACCCCTCGAGCACTTGAAGATGACGTCACCGAAACAAAATGGTACACACCTCAGGAGATTTACGCTATGGATAGTAAGACGCTTCGCGACGAAGATATTAAGCAGGAGGTAAAGGACTATTTCAGTGGTCAAGAAATTCCTCTGAAGACAATCTTCCACACCGTACAACTGAAGGGCTAGAGATGCTATTTAGCTTGTGCTAATATTGGCCTAATGAATGCTAAAAAAACATAAAACAATAACAAAAATACTAATAGTCCTTCTGGCCTTCTTTATTGTCTTGTTTGTAGGTGGCAATCTAACTAAAGGTAAAACTACTAGCTATAGTGACTGTCAGGGTTTCTATCTATTCGGCTGTAATACAAGCTATCCGGAATACGATACGTCTACTGGCTATGGTTTTCCTTTTAACGACCACTTTATTCATTCAAGTCAAACAATTAGTGGCAGAACCACCACAACCTATAAAATAATAGATGGGAAGAATGTTGCCCAGAACTTTGTAATAGATGCATTGCTGTCCGTTGTCTTCACTTTGATAGTATTTGTGATCTACACGATATATCGAGTTATCTCTATACCATTTAGGAAAAAACCGCCTGTAGCTGCTAGAGAGTAAGACCTGATTCTAAGACTTTATAGATGTGCCAATGTCTTCACCATTGAGACTTTTTATGATGTTGCCAGGTGATAGAGCGTCGAAAATAATGATAGGAACATTGTGTTCCATAGCCAGACCAAGAGCAGCCTTATCCATAACTTTTATATTGGCGTTCTCAACAGCTTGTTGGTGAGTAAGCTTATCAAACTTAACAGCATCTGAGTGAATTTGCGGATCTTTGTCGTATACTCCGTTAACCTTGGTAGCTTTTAGAACCACATCACAACTGAGTTCTAGAGCCAATTCGACGGCTGCAGTGTCGGTAGTGAAGTATGGTCGTCCAAGTCCACCGGCAAGAATCAAAACACGGCCTTTTTCAAGGTGCTTATTGGCTAGGCGGTGTATAAACTTTTCAGCAACTTGCTCAGCAAAAATGTTTGATAGACAGCGAGTCTCAACACCGTTGTCCTCAAAGATGTCGGTTAGGGCTAGGGCATTAATCATAGTCGCTAACATCCCCATGTGATCAGCTGTTACGCGCTGTATGCCATGTCCAGCGATTTGTGCACCGCGGACTAGGTTTCCACCGCCAACTACGATAACTACTTCAACGCCAGTGGCATGAACCTTCTTAACTTCTTCAGCCAACCAACTAGCAAATTCTAGATCAATACCAGATTCATATTTCCCAGCAAGTTGTTCGCCAGATAGTTTTAGTAGTACGCGTTTATAAGCCATTAGTAGATAGTCTAGCAAATTCTAGGGCACAAACGCTATACTTAAAGAGATGTTAAAGTTGGTGTCGTGGAATGTAAACGGAATACGAGCTGTAGATCGCAAGCAGCTCTTTCAGCCATTTGTGGACAAACTCGATGCCGATATTATCTGTTTACAAGAAACTAAGGCCCAACAAGACCAATCTGAAGTAAAGCTACCGGCATACCAAGAATTCTGGAACTCAGCTGAGAAAAAAGGCTATTCAGGGACAGCCATTTTTAGTAAGTCCAAACCTCTGCGTGTTATTAATGGCTTGCCAGAGGATATCATCGCTAAGTACAAAGTCACTGGGGATGTTTATGGAGATCCTAATAAAGAGGGTAGGGTTATTGTCGCCGAGTATGAAAAGTTCTTTGTGCTAACTGTCTATACGCCCAACGCCAAGGATGACTTAAGCAGACTGGATCTACGTCACAAGCAATGGGATCCAGCTTTCCTGGCTTATGCCCAGAAACTGGAGAAAACCAAGCCAGTAGTTTTCTGTGGTGATCTAAATGTAGCGCACACTGCTGATGATCTAGCTAATCCAAAACCTAATGAAGGCAAAAAAGGTTACACGACTGAAGAGCGGGAGGGCTTTGATAACTTTCTAAAAGCTGGTTTTGTGGATACTTTTCGCATGTTCCATCAAGGCAATGGTTTCTACACTTGGTGGACCCACTGGGCCAATGCTAGAGCTCGAAATGTTGGCTGGCGGATCGATTACATCTTGGTGTCTGCCAGTTTAAAGCCAAAAGTTGTTGCCGCTGAAATACATGCCGACATTATGGGCTCTGACCATTGTCCGGTTAGCATAACTCTTAATACCTGAAAATTCATGGATAATAAGTGGCTACGCCAAACTAAAGACAAGCCGTTGTTTAGTGATCTGTTATGGAGCCGGCCAGAGAATAAAAGACTGGCTGGCAAGTTACTTATTATTGGTGGTAATCAACATGGTTTTGCAGCGCCAGCCGAAGCCTATAGCGAGGCCACTAAAGCAGGAGCTGGCACAATACGGGTTGTTCTGCCTGACAAACTTCAAAAGACAGTCAGTCGAATATTCCCAGCAGCGGATTTTGCTGCCAGCACCCCCAGTGGAAGTTTCTCTCAGGCAGCACAGGGTGAAATACTCGAACAAGCTGCTTGGGCCGACGGAGTATTAGTTGCTGGTGATCTAGCCCACAATAGTGAAACAGCAATACTACTAGAAAAATTTACTGACAAGTACAACGGGCCCATGACATTCACTAAAGACGCCGTAGATTACTTTACGCTCTTGCCCGCTCCTATACTGCAAAGGCGAAATACACTTTTAGTACTGAGCATGGCTCAACTACAAAAGCTAGGGAAACAAGCTAGGTTTTCTCGAGCTTTTACTTTTGATATGGACGTTCTAAGACTAGCTGAGGCTTTAAATGAATTCGGGAAACTATATCCCATAAAAATAATAGTTAAGCAATTAGAGAACATCTTTGTCGCAGTCGAAGGTGAGGTTAGCGTGACCAAGCTAGATAAAGACCTAGAGACTTGGCGAGTAATTGTTGCTTCTCATGCGGCAGTCTGGTGGTTACAAAATCAGAGTAACTCTTTTAAGGCATTAACGACTTCTATTGTCGCCGTTTCCTGAACCTGGTAGCTGCCTTTTACCACGGCTTATATACAGATTCTTCAGGGCCA
>CAJCIR010000072.1 GCA_903970425.1 Chlamydiota bacterium
TGGCGCTGGATATTCTATGTTAACTTGCCAATCGGGATCATTGCTCTTATTGCCATTGCCACCCGCCTACATCTGCCTCCTCGCAAGACTGAGCATAAAATCGACTATTTTGGAGCAGGATTATTGTCTGGTGGTTTAGTGTCATTGTTGTTGGTCACAGTCTGGGGCGGCAACAACTATGCCTGGCGCTCCGAGCAAATTATCGGTTTGGCTATCGCGGGAGTTGCTCTAATAGCAGCCTTCATCTTTTGGGAGACCAAGGTGTCGGAACCACTTTTGCCACTCCGCCTATTTAGAAACAGTATATTTAGAGTTTCAGTAATGCTGTCTATGCTAGCGGGACTGGTTATGTTTGGGGCGATAATTTTCCTGCCGGAGTATCAACAGATCGTTCGTGGCTATTCGGCCACAAAGTCTGGCTTGCTACTTTTGCCACTAATTGTTGGACTGTTAACTGCTTCGATCGTTTCCGGAAGGCTTATCAGCAAATGGGGGCATTACCGCATATTCCCTATTATAGGTACAAGCATCATGGTTGTGGGTTTCTGGTTATTCAGTCACGTTAGTTTGTCGACAACTCAACTTGATCTTACTTATTGGATGATTGTTCTGGGAGTAGGTATTGGACTCTTCATGCAGGTAATGACCTTGGCTGTTCAGAACTCAGTTGACCGAGCAGATTTGGGAACAGCATCCTCGGCCACAGTTTTCTTCAGAACTCTGGGTAGTGCCTTCGGTACAGCAATTTTTGGAGCAATACTTACTAATCGCCTGAATCACAACCTATTGAAATTACTTCCCGCCTCGGTGGCAAAGCACGTTAACGGGGGGAGTATAGAGGGCAATCCCGCGCAGTTACATGGTCAACCACCGGCCATTGTTCATGATGTATTTCAGGCTTTTGTAATGGCCTTTCATAGTGTGTTTATATGGGGAATCCCCTTCGCCATTCTCGCCGTGATAGTGGCCCTGTTCCTGAAAGAGACTCCTCTGCGGGACTCAACAAAGGATATGGCCGAGGGCGAAAGTCTTCAAATCCATCCCGCCGAATAAGTTTAGGGTTCTCATCTTGTCTGATATTTTGTGAAGGTACGACAATGGGGGTCCCTCTGTCGCGCGTTTTGTAAACACTAGTACCGTGATCAATGATAGATTGGAGGTCTATATTACTCCGGAGCTGATCGAACCCACCCATGTCCATGACTTCTTCAATATCTACCATTAGTAGAGTAGGGTGCTTCGGCGTAGGCGTAAACTCACCGCCGGTAATATGCGAAAGGTAAACAGCTCTTATAAGCGTATTGCCACTGCGTGACATCATTTGTTGGTACCATCCTATAAAATCAATTACCTCAAATTCGAGTCCGCCTCTTCCAGTTTGCTCGTCGTACCCAGTTTCTTCGCGGGCCTCCCGTATTGCAGTATCGACGAGGTTTTCTTGTGGCATAAGGCTACCACCAAGTTCTCCATAGACTGGAGACCCAGGAACTTTTGTTTCTTGAACTAACGCATATAATCCGTTATCGCCCAGTGCAACGTTAAAACTTCCGAGCTTCACGCCCGCTTCACTCATAAGCAGTATTGTAGGCTAACTATAATATAATTCTAGTGCTTTTTTAAATGACAGACTCTAGTCGCTTAGACTTTCCCTCATCCAAGCTGATACACCAATTGAGGACTTGACGATGGGGTAGGCTGTTAGCACAGGAGTGTCGTAACTGTGCAGTTTTTTTACTACTGCCTCAATTTCTGGAAACTTTTCCTCAGAAGTATCCATGATTAGTAGGGTTTCTTCATTGCTTTCTATCTTACCCTGCCATTTATAGGTCGAGTCGACAGAAGTTTGTTTGACGCAGGCCACGAGTTTCTTGGCAAACAATTCTTTCACGATCGTGTCGGCCTCGACAGTGTTGGTACAAGTTAAAAATAGACTCACAAGCTTCATATCTTTAATCATAGCAGACACCCGCTATCTAGCGTAAAAGCAATAGATTACTAGGAGACGAAAAAACAATAACTATTTCTGATAGGCGGGGACGCCTAGCAGTTTATCGACGGTAACGAAGCTATAGCCATCTTTAATTAGTTGGTTGACTACAATTTTAGCGGCATCAATTGTTTGCTGGCGGTCACCGCCTTTGCCATCAATACCGTCGTGGAAGATGATGATGGCCCCGGGCTTAGCTTTTTTGATCGCAGCCTTGGCAATCTTCTTAGGATCTATCCTCAGTACCTCTAGAGAATGGCAAAATTCTCCCGACACTGGCTGTAGACCATAGTGGTGAATTCTTCGCAGTACCAACGGCTGACGCAACAACCATGGAGGACGAAAAAGGGCAGGTGTTTTACCGGTGTACTTTTTTATAATCGCCTGATTTTTTACTATCTCCTCATCGAAATCCAAGCTTTGGAAAAATTTATGAAACTCATGTGATAGAGAATGGTTCCCGACGACATGGCCGCTCTTTATAATCTTTTTAGTTGTCGCGGGATAGCGTTCCACACATTTACCCACCTGGAAAAATGTTGCCTTAACACCTTTAGAGTTCAGAAATTGTAGTAGCTCAGAAGTATAAGGCTCGTTAGGCCCATCATCGAAAGTCAAAGCAATAACTCTTTCCCCGGTTTTGACTCGCCAAGGATAGGCCCCAAATATCTGAGAGTAGGATGACATGAATAGCCAATAGAGCAGACCTATGGCTAGAAGTACCACCACAATTATAAAAAGGGCTGTCATTATAATAGATATTTTATAACATCGCTAGCTGCATCGAAAGATCCGTACGTAACATGCTCTAGATCGACTCTAATTGGAGCCCAAAGAACTAATATTAAAGTGGCCGACACTAACACAAAACGATAGACACGCGGGCTTCGAAGACTCAAGATAGTATTTTCCCGGTAAGCCGGCGCAGTACCTAAGATTGTACGATCAAAACGTTTGTTTAAGTTATAAGCCAAGAGGTAATAGATAAAAAATGAAACGAAAATGGTATAAAACAAACCCTGATTTAGACGTCTTGATGAGGTAAAAGTTGGATTTGTAGCCTCGAACATAACCTTACCCTTCTGCTGGAGCTGATTAAGTAAGTACATTTCATCTCCCCCCTGGGTTAATGCTGTATCATAACCTTCCCAGGCAGACTTCTTAAAGGCAGTATTGGTAGCAGTAATATAAAATGGTTTGCCAGTCATACGATAGCGGATGCCAACTGCGCCGAATAGCACAAAAGTATAGAATTTTCCCCACCATGGTCCATCGGGGTATCTACAGGGTCCAGTAACACCAACAATAGATTTGTTGTCCCGAAATGTCTGATCGATACGTTTTAGCCAATCTTTGTCAAACTGCGTGTCCGCATCTGTCGATACAACGATTTGCCCCCGGGCGGCCTCAGTACCAGCTTGACGTGCCCAACATACTCCAGTTCTGTTTTCTGTTATAACTCTTGCACCATGCTTGAGGGCGATTTTGGCGGTTTTATCAGTACTGTTGTTATCAACAACGATGACTTCGAACTTACCTCTATAACTCTGCTTACTAAGCGATTTAAGGGTTGCGCCTATGTATGCCTCTTCGTTATAACAGGGAATCACTACACTAAAACGAAGCCTTCTCAATCCCATGAATTACATTATTGCATATAATTAAGTGATATTTAGAAAATCGATTATGTTTTTTTAAGAGAAGCTATATCGTTAAATGAATGAGCTGAAGTCAATACTACTTCTTGCTCTCTTTGTTCATGAAGTCTCTTACGCTGGCCACTGTGTCCATAAACTGCGCAGGGAAGATAATCGTACTGTTCTTATCTGAGGAAATCTCGGTTAATACTTGCAGGTTTCGTAGTTGTAGGGCTATCGGGTGCTTAGAGATAACGTCAGCCGCTTTGGCAAGAGCATCGGCACTAAGGGCTTCACCCTCAGCTGCAATGATTTTTGCTCTCTTCTCTCGCTCAGCTTGAGCAGCTGCCGACATTGCACTTTGCATGCTAACAGGCAACTGAATGTCCTTAAGCTCTACCATACTCACGTATACACCCCACTTTTCAGTGGTTTTATCCAATATTGCTTTGATCGCATCATTAATTTTTATGGTCTGACTAAGTACGTCATCAAGTAAGTTTTGACCAACAATGTTACGAACAGTCGTCTGAGCAATCTGGTAAATAGCTGATTCCACATCTTGAATTTCGACGACTGATTTAACTGGGTCGGAAATCTGATAATAAGCTACCGCAGCAACATCGATAGACACGTTATCCTTGGTTATAATCTTTTGGGAATCAACTGGTAGGGTAACAATCCGCATGGTGATTTTTCGCAAGCGATCTATTACTGGGACAATAAAAGTTATGCCAGGCTCTCTAACAGGTGTCATAACCCTTCCTAGTCTAAACACCACGCCGCGTTCGTACTGATTGATAATTCTCAGACTAAGCGCCAGCAGTATTATTATAAGAAAGACAATCCCCGGAATAGCACCAGCCATTTAAAACTCCTTTAGTTAAAAATATTCTGTACCTTAAATCGATATTAAGCAAGCTATAGCAGCTTAGTCTCTAAGAGTAGCTATTATTTGAGCGTAGCAGGATTTGCAGAGATGAAATTTCTTAACCTGGTTATTCTCATTTGGTGGGCTAAGCAGTATAGCCCCGAACTCACCCAGTTCCTCTCCGCACTTGTCACACTTTGGTTTTATGGCCATAACCATATTGTAAGGCCTAGCTTAAAAAGATAAATAGTTGGGCCAATCTTTAGTTAAATTCGCTAATCTGATTGACAAGAGATGGGCAATTATGGAGAATAGTGATGCAGGCAAGCAAAAACAAAAAACATCACAATTTAATGATTAGAACCTACGACAACAGACAGGCTCCTCTTAAAACTCCTCAAACAGGCTCTGTTCATAATGTACTAATTTTCCTAGTAGTACTGGCTTTTGGCCTGTTTTTTGGTTTTAGATATTTACAAGACCATGTTTCAGCGGCCACTTCCAAGATCACCTCTGGTGTATCCGGCTATTGTCTCGATGATCATAAGGATATCGTAACCAATAGTGCTGTAGTAGATGATTGGGGATGTAATGGTACGAGTGCTCAAGACTGGGTAGCTACCGACACCACAATTACCCACGACGACAAATATTGTTTAAGCGTTCAGGATAACTCTACTGACAAGGAAGCCAATGTAACGCTTGATAGTTGCAATGGGGCTCCGGGACAGGTCTGGCTGCGTGATCAGACTGGGTACCAAAATCCTAATAGTGGGCTATGTCTTTCAACCTCACCGTCTCAAACCGACGGCCATCTGTTTTTAGACTCCTGTTCAAACCTCAGCAGCCAACAGGAAACATGGTCACCCGTAAGCCTAAGCGATAAGAGCGGTAAAGACAGCATTACGTGTAGTGGTAGCGAAGATGAAAAGGTTGCTTGTTATGCTGTGAAGGAATGGACATCCTGGCAGTCGGGAACAATAAGTCATGAAAACCTACTTAATTCCTATACTGACGGAGCACCTTATGAAGAATGGTGCGCCGATTTTGTCAGCTATGTCTACAAGGAAGCCGGATATCCGTTTACTCAGGGTGAAACCAACGGCTGGGATGAAAACATCGCGGGAAACATACAAAACCAGGGAGACTTTACTATGCATAGTGCATCCTCAGGATATGTTCCACATGCTGGCGACGTTGCTTTTTTCGACTATCCAGGTGGACACGTTGAAATTGTCGTTAGTGGAGGCAAGACGCCAACTTTCGTTTACGGTGATTCTGCGACTATAGATCCATCTACTGGGAATGGTGATATGGAAGCCAACACTATTACGAGCGAACCCAATTTGGGCCAATTGACCTATTATCTATCGCCAAATTAGGAATAGTAGAGAATTTATTTCTGGCGCTTGCGCTTAATAGGATCCAATTCGGATTTTCGAAGTCGCAAAGATAGGGGAGTAACTTCCAATAGCTCATCATTCTCTATAAAGTCTAAAGACTCCTCTAAGCTTAGTCTGACCGGAGGAGTTAGCTGGACCGTACCGTCACTCGAGGAGCTACGCATGTTAGTTAGGTGCTTAGCCTTGCAGACATTCAGTTCTAGATCATCGCTTCTTTTATTCAGGCCAACAATCTGTCCGGCATAGACTTTCTCTGCAGGGCCGACAAAAACAGTACCCCTGCTTTCGGCAGTTTGCAGAGCGTAAGGGGTAGTGATTCCGCTTTCGTAGGCTATGAGTACACCATTTCGTAGTTTTTGCAGTGGGGCTCCAAGCGGTTCATAGCCGGTCATCAGACTATTCATAATAACTGTACCCTTAGTGGCGGTTGTCAGGACATTTCGAAGACCAATCAGAGCTCTGGTAGGAATTTCGTAAACTAGCTTAGTTGATCCCTTGGAGTTGGCAAACTGTTCTTTTAGAGTTGCTCGGCGTGTACCAAGTTCCATTTGAACTGTGCCAACCTGTTCTTCCGGAACTTCGATGATTAATTCTTCTATTGGTTCAAGGATTTTACCGTTTTCTTCTTTAGTTACAACTTGCGGTCTTCCTACTTCGAATTCGTAACCCTCACGCCGCAGAGTTTCGATTAGAACACTTAAGTGAAGTTCCCCACGGCCACTTACCAAAAAGCCAATCTTTTCATCAATAACTCTCAGACCAACATTGGTCTCGAGTTCTTTTTGGAGTCTTTCGCCAATCTGTCGACCAGTTGAGAACTTACCCTCGGTACCTTTAGACGGACTAGTGTTTGGTCCGAGATAAATCTTAAGAGTTGGGGCCTCGATTTCGATTATCGGCAGGGCCTCTGGCTGTTGATCGTCGGCGACTGTTTCACCTATTTGAGCGTCAGCAATACCAGTTAGTTGGACTATTTCTCCAGCACCACTTTCACTTACCTGTGTCTTACCAACCCCATTACTTATTAGAATGCTGTCAATCTTAGCTTTAACCTGTGTCCCGTCTTTTTTACATAGGGTAACTTGATCAAATTCTTTAACATGACCACGGTTGATTCGTCCAATAGCGTACTTACCCTTAAAGCTATCCCACGCAAGGGCCGAGACTAACATCTGGAATGGCTTATCAACTTCAACGTTAGGAGCCGGAACTTCATTGATTATTGCGTCAAAAATAACCGAGAGATCTGCGTCTTCTTCTGGATTAGTCGGTGGCTTTGTCCAGGCTTTTCCTTCTCGGCCAATTGCGTAATATGTTGGGTAGTGCAGCTGATTTTCGTGAACAGCTAGTTCAAGGAAAAGGTCGGCGATCTCATCTTCAACTTCAGCTAGCCGCGAACCCTGTTTGTCGATCTTATTAATGATCACAATAGGTTTTAGTTCATTAGCCAAAGCCTTACCTAGAACAAATTTTGTTTGAGGCATTGGGCCTTCTTGGGCATCAACAATCAATAGACAACCATCAGCCATGTTAATAGTCCGCTCTACTTCACCACTAAAATCAGCGTGCCCTGGGGTGTCGATAATATTTATTCGGTAATCACCGTGTTGTACAGCTGTAACTTTGGCTGTTATGGTAATACCACGTTCACGCTCTTGATCACCACTGTCCATTATCAAATCTTGACCCATCTCGGCCTGATTGTCTCGGAATGTTTTGGACTGTTTTAACAGACCATCGACAAGTGTAGTCTTGCCGTGGTCAACGTGTGCGATAATCGCAATGTTTCGAATTTTAGTTGCGTCTTGTCTCATAATAAATAACGGCGCCTAAGCACCGCCTCTTAACTCCTTATATTATACCTTAATCGAGAGCTTATGGCTACCCCATAGCCAACTATTATTTAACTAGGCGTGTTTATCTTTGTGATCTGGTTTTGTAGCACCGGGAGCCATAGTAGATCGCTCACCACTCATAACCCACGCTCCGACTAGCAAAATAACGGCTAGAGCAACAAAGGCTACGCCGTGCTTAAGGTGCTTAGCACTCGATCCCGCTGCATGACCGGGGAAGTAGTGAGGTAGGTTAGCGGCTGTTTTAGTAAAATAAACAACTCCTATGACGGCCGAGACGACTGCTAATAGTACAAGAATTAGAACTGATAATTTTTTCATAGAATTGTCTTTCATTTTATCTACATAATTATACATAAGGTTGTATTCAATCAGTAGAATATAATTATTATTAGTACATCAAGAGAATAAGCTCTTAGGGCAGCGGTCGTGGCGTTTTTTCTGTAAAGATATATGAATGAAATCAAAAAATATCTGTTATTCTCGCAACTATCCTTAAATGGCCTACTTGCAATCTGTTGTTTGATAATTCAAAGCGTTGTAATTCATAATGGCGGAGTTAGTAATTTTGGTAATCATGAGTCAACAGTCGCGCTCTATACGCTTGGCTTCATACTTTGCGCGTTTTTTCTATCGATAGCCGGTTGGAAATTGTTAAAGATGAAACCCAAATCAACTAGGCCAGCATACCTGTTATTTGTGTTGAGCCTACTCGACGTCTTGGTACTTATCAGCACTTTCCCCAGACACATAAGCTATACCTATTCAGATATACATGATGATCTTGGCATTGTTCTCTTTGTATATTATCTATTTTTATCTATCTGGTTTGTGCTGAGACTGAAAAGTTATACTACGACTTCAATTTTCATTGCTGAGATAATAGGCTCCATCATAGGACTTCTCTCAATAACTAAAGTAATTCACTTTTTATTTATTGGACAATTTATTGGAGGATTAGCCTTCGGCATATTGTTAATCATTTGTTTTCCAACTTCAGCATAGAACTATTCAGGAATAATCCAGACTAGCTATATATGATATGGAAAGAGATTTTTAAAACAGTTACAATAAGACAAAGAAAGCGGCTATTTTATATGATGTCAGACGAATTTGGATTTCCAGTTTATATTGCTAAACCAACAGGACCAGTTCGCGGTGGGCTTATTGTAATTCATGAAGTTTGGGGCCTGGTTGATCATACTAAGAAGGTAGCTGATAGTTTTGCCAAAGACGGCTATCTAGTCATGGCTCCCGAACTTCTCGGTAATGGTGGGCTGAGCCCAGATGCGCTGAGCGATGCTCAAAAAGATCTATTCAGCGGGAATGAAGAAAGACGTACCCGAGTCCAACCTGTAATTCGTCAGTTGACGGCCCCACAACAGCAACCCGACTTTGCCCAGAAGACGGTAGATAAGCTAGAGAAGTTATTTAATTATCTCTATGACCAGCCAGACCTACATCAGAATGTCGCGGTTATGGGCTTTTGTTTTGGCGGTTCCTATAGCTATAGTTTGGCGGTTCATGAGCCGCGGCTTAAGGCTGCTGTGCCATTTTACGGTCACGCTGATTTTTCAGTAGACGAGTTGAAAAAGATAAAGTGCCCAATCCTGGCATTTTATGGAGAGAACGATGAACGATTGATGGATGGACTGCCAAAACTAAGAGAAGATATGGAGGAAGCAGGCGTTAACTACTCGGCCCAAGTTTATTCAGACTGTGGACATGCCTTCTTCAATGATTCTAATCCATATGCCTACAATGAAGCTGCCGCCAAGGATGCTAGAGCTAAAGTACTGAACTTTCTGGCTGAGAACTTCAGTTCAACTGAAACGACTCAAACATAGTTAGCACCGCTTGGAAAATTGGTGCATTTTGCCAGGTACTCCCATTAATACTTAGAGGAGTCTGAGAGGAGCCAGTGCAAGTAGGGTTAGAGCATTTATAAAAACTGGCACTAATAATCGGATCTAGTCCAGCGAGATAGTCACCACTCAACGGTTCGTTCTGAGTTAATATCTGGCTACCAGTGACCATAACTTCTTCAAATGCTCCACTGACGTTGGACCCGTTGGAGAAATGTATGTAACTAACATAGGGGTATTGGTATTGGTTGGCGGTCGGTTGGCTGTAGGCGATTTGAGTTGAAGTGATGGCTTCAATGGGGGAGTTGGCGTTCAGCTCGTTAATAGTGGCACTGGCTGGCCTAACCTCCATAACCACCCTGCCTGTCACTGTGCTATTGGTGGCAGTAAATATTGAAGTTAGCGGAGAACTGACGGTAATTGTTTGATCGGTCGAGTTATCATGACTAGGCGGCGTGACCGACCAATTAGACGGGTAGTTAAAAGTTAAGTTTAGATCGTTACCGTTCGATACATATGTCGTGGTTGATTTGGAAACTCCACCAGTGGCCGGCTCTACAGTTTGTGTAACACTTAAATTTTTTAGCTTGCCGCTCTTATGTTTTGTTAAGAACCAAGCCCCTCCGACGACTAGAATCAATATAATTACTGCGAAAACGATAATAGTTCTACGTTTATGGGGACTAACATTAGACTTGGACGATTTCTTTATTGATGGCAAGTAGCCTGATTCGTACCTGGACTTCAGTTTGTCTAAGTTAGCCATGGCATAAATATAATAGCAATGTAACGGTGTTTATACACTGAGGATTATGATATATGCTGGACCTATGCACGACCATAACGATCGTCCAGGACATAGTTCTTGGGGAGCAAATCATCTTAATAACGCACTACGGGTAGTCGGAATTGCGATACTTATCCTAATTGCAGCGATTTTGTACCACTATTTACTACGCAATATAATAAAGGGCAGATACTTTTTAGCTTTCTTAATTATTTGGATTATTATGGCCTATGTCATATTGCCGAGAGTCTACCGAGCAGTGTCTAGACTATTTCTGCCCAACTACTTCTTTGGACGGACACAGGTTGGCGACGGCCTATTAGGTGATCCTATAAACCTTGCAGTTATTGGTAAACGCGACGACCTAGTTGCTGCCATGGAAGCCGCTGGTTGGTCGATGGCCGAGCCACTCAACTTTACCTCTGGCCTTAAAATGATATACGCTGCTGTTCGGGGCGCGAACTACCCAAATGCACCTGTTAGTGCGCTCTTCGTTTTTAACAATAAACAGAATTTTGCTTTTGAAAAAGACCTTGATGGGAATCCTAGAAAGAGACACCATGCAAGATTTTGGAAGACCCCGGAGAAATGGTGGCTTCCCGGTGGGAGTCAAGCCGATTGGTTAGGGGCCGCAACGTTCGATAAGAACGTCGGACTGTCGCTTTTTACTGGCCAGGTCACCCATAAGATTGATGCTGATGTTGATCAGGAAAGGGATTTTGTATTGCAGACTTTAAGAGAGGCTAAAGTTACCAGTGATATTAATCTAGTTCGACACTTTACCTCCAGTTATCATTCTCGAAACGGTGGAGGCGACATGATTCACACCGACGGCGCTCTACCATTCATTACTCTAAAAGACGATATAAAATAAAACAGTCAGCATAATTAGGCGCCGTCTGCTATGTCGTAGCGACAATAGTATTCGTTACATATCTGTAAAAATCATTAGAAGTTTGCAGAAATAGCATGCCATGATATAATAATAGTCAAGCAAGTGTTATTAGAACCTCTCCGTTTTCGTAATTAGTCCTAGACTCAACTATTATCGCGGTTAGCAGACATTAAGTGCGAGCGATAAGTCATTAACGAAAGGACAAATTAACATGGCAATGAAACTATACGTAGGCGGACTCGCTTACAGTGCAACAGAGAAAGAACTTGAAGACCTTTTCGCTGAACAGGGCAAAGTAGTAAGTGCAATCATCATCAAAGATAGAGACTCAGGTCAATCCAAAGGATTTGGCTTTGTTGAAATGGAAGATGACACAGAGGCTCAGAACGCTATCAAGAATCTGACCGGTAAAGAATTGAACGGCCGAAGTATAACTGTTAATCAGGCACGTCCTCAAGAAGATCGACGTTCTGGTGGCAGCGATTACCGACGTTAGTCAATAATCTGCACACATTTACTATCTGAATAACTACTCCGGCTAAAAGTCGGCGGACTAGGAAGTAGGCCTCATGAAAATCAAAAAACATATTGAGATAGTTCGTTCGGGAACCCCACGACTGTCGTCATTAGGACTCAAGTCTTGCGTCATGATTCGCGAAGTACTGAGCCAATATTACGACTCGGTTCGTATCACTTATATAAATAATGAAAACGATTTGAATGATTTAATAGAGCGAAAACCTGACCTAGTATTCTTAGGTTTTAAAAACATGCCCTCAACAAAGATGGCTGGTAAAACTCGTAGTGATATTTGGATTTGTGAAGAGTTGGATAACGCCGGCATAAACTACACTGGTTCTGATAAGGAGGCCATGCTGCTCGATCATAACAAGGAAGTAGCGAAGGGGGCTGTGCAAGCAGCGGGCTTACAAACCGCAGAGTATTTTAGCGCTAAACCTAATCAATATAAGAAAGCCGAAGATTTACCTCTCGATTTTCCTTTATTTATTAAGCCTCCTCAAGAGGGTGGCGGTACTGGCATTGATGATAATTCTGTTATCCATGACTTTAGCGGCTTTGAGGACAAAGTAGCCGCAATTGATCGTTTGTTTGGCACTCCAGCATTGGTAGAAAAGTACCTTGTCGGTAGAGAGTTTAGTGTAGCCATATTTGAGACGGACCAACGTAGCGACTTACTTGTTATGCCTATAGAACTAATTTCAGAGCCCAATAAAAATGGTGATCAAATCCTTAGCCGCAAAGTTAAGTCCGAAGATACTGAGCACGTTATCGCCGTGGAACCGGGGTCTTTGAGGGACGCATTAATTCTCCACGCCGCCCAAGCTTTCAGAGTACTGGGCGCTAGAGACTATGGTCGGATAGATATTCGAATGGACGAAGCTGGCACACTAAATTTTTTGGAGGCCAATTTAATACCCGGTGTAGCACAGCATGATTTTACCAGCTATTTTACCAGCGCCTGTGTGATTAACGAATCGATAAGTTACGACGATATGATTTTGAACATTATTGAACTAGGGCTGTCTCATGGTCTGTATGAGACTGAAGATACTCTCGGCCTAGAAGACAGCGTCAGCTCTACCTCATCTCCTGTTATAACCGCTTTATAACCCTCCTGCAGTTTTTTATTTATCGGCAATAGCTATAAATATTGTGCCGCTCAAAGTAGTCACGATCCCAAGAATAACAATAACCCACAGACTATCCTTAGGACGGTCTCCAAGAAATGCCAACCCAATCAGAACCGCAACTAATGTTTCGCAAGCAATCATAGTTGCACTAACGCTAGCCGCTGAGGCTCTTTGAAGGGCTATTGTAAAAAACAGTATGCCTAGCAGACCGTACGCAATAGTAGCAAATACCAATGAACTAGATAAAACACGCAAATATGGATGAGAAAAGACAATCGCTCGTCCAGCAACCGATACCCCACCGAATGCGAGACCACTAACTGTGGCAAGGCCGTAAGCTGATCGTTTTTTTGGGATAGTAGCAAGGAATGAACCAATGACTGACAAAACAACAGGACTCAGAATAATTGCCCAACGTATGTTATGCATTAGTGCTGTGCTTTGTTGAGTAATTGATACGGAGGCAAGTAGTACGAGTCCAGTTAATATGCCTACTAGAGGAATTAGAAAATTAACTTTTAGCTTTCGCCTAAACAATACAATCTCAACCAGAAGCGTAACGATAACACTGCATGCAATAATTGGTTGAACTAAAAATAGTGGTAAGTTATGGACGGCAAAAAGAGTTAATATCCAAGCTAATAGATCAAGGATTAAACCGAGAAGGTAGGGGGTATTTCCGCGCAATCTCCATAGCAAACCAGGATGAGAAGTGTTTACCGTTTTTTCTTGACCAGCTCCGATCTTCTCAAGTATCGCGGCTATACCGTTAAAAACAGCACAGCCGACAGCTGCAAGGATAGCAAAAAATAATAACATAGCTAACCCACGGAGACTGATTTACGGTCTCGGACAAAAAAGTAATAAAAGAAAACAATTATACCAAAACCGAAAATTGTAAAAATCGTGTTAACCGAAGCCCAAAACCATAATTTTTTTCTTAATGAGTCAGCAATATTAAAGCCTAGGAACATCAGAAGTCCAATAAACTGTCCTATATAAACACCCGCAATAACGGCTATAAACCACATATGTCCTTTAAGATCACTTTTTATTATTGGCCACTGACTATGATAGACGTTTATCAGTTCGTTCCGCATTATAGGTATGATGCAAACCAAGATAATAATGGGCAGGCCTTGAAGGAGGGCTGTTTGTTCATCTTCTATTCCAGACAACAAATTGCCTTCAGAGTCTTTTCGCTTACCTGAAATGGTATAAACTACATCGAATAATGTCCAAAGTCCAAGACCTCCTAACGTCAGAAGTTTTAGTACTCCGCTCAGTGTTTCGTTTAAATAGAATCTATCAACCCCAAATACACCTAGAAAAAGGGACAACCATACCGTTGTTAGGTATTTCTTTTCGCTTTCTTTTTTCTTCGAAGGCATAGGTTAATCATAGCAGAATGAACTGCTCTTACCCTCTTGACCTTCTCAACACTTATTCAATGAAACGAAAGGTGTGGGCAAATGCATCGTACTTGTGTTGACTAAGACCACTGCCCATTATCATATATAGATCTGTCTTCTTTAAAAAGGCGATAACATCGGTTGGCGAGGTGCCTTGTGCGTTTGGAGTTAGAGTTGCCTCTACTGCCGTTAAGCCATTAAATGTTATTGTTTGGCCATTACTTAGTTTGGCGTCACTGCTAGTTGCCAGTTGCTCTATGTTAGTTTGCAGATCGGCGATGGTATCTGATTTGGAAAGCAGACTAGAATTTGAATTCGTGTCACTAAATACATAGACAGCGTAATCAGCATTAGTGGATTGGTCGGCTGCGTTATAAACTATGCCACTTTCTGTTCCGCCGGTGCCATCACTTTTTGCAGCAATATTGCTGACCTTAGGAAGTTGTGGAAAAACTATTTTAAAACCCCCCTGAGTAGCAATGTATGGGGTTGGCCAAAAATAACGATATCCGTAATATCCACATACTCCAATGCCTGCTATAAGACAAATAGCCAGGATTCTAATTGCAGCATTCAACTGCACTTTCTCTAGGCGTTCGGATATATATTTATAATATGACTTCATCGATTTCTGCAAGATCCCTATAGTATAGCCTTTAGAACACTTAGCCTAAAATTTTACTGAGATAGTCGGGCTAATAGTCCAGCTTCTTCTTGTTGTTGAAGCTGGTTCAGAAGAAGGTCAATCGAAGTTGCTGGCACGGTTCTAGCAATTGCGGAGTCTAACTCAGCAGTCCCCATATATTGATAGAAAGTATCTTCGCCGTCTGCATTATAAGTGCCATAGAGCATTTGGTCGTCAGCCATAAAGTCTATGGAGTGGGTATACTGGCGTCTCCCCTGAAACATTGCAGACACATCGGTCACGGCAAAGCGAACTTTGTTGACGGGGAGGATTACTTGAGTTGAGTCATTCATAACCCAGAAGCCTAGTCTTGCAAGTTCTCTATGCTTCGTTCTCATTTCGTGAGAATGATCCTCGACAAAACTTCTAAAGCGAACTGTGGTTAGAACTTCGGGGGTTTGGTCTTGCTCTTTGGCCATTAAATACACCTAATTTACTAAATATATTTTAACACTCTTAAGCAGAAAAGTCAATTAATACAGGGATTGACTTTAGAGTGATAAAAGTTTAAAGTAAGTCGAAACATTAGGATTATTAGATGCGTAAGTGGAACCATTTTGAAGTTGGAGAGCCCCGCTCCCAGACAGCTTTTGTATATAAGGCCGACGAACGGCATATGCTTGAACTCGCCGTCGCTGAGCAAGTATCGGAATTGCTTGGAAATTACGGCCAGGTTGAAGAGGTAGATGTTAATGAGTCGGGGTTTGTAATGAGCGCCAAAGACATCACAGAATTCGCGTCATTCGTAAGCTACAATGCCCTGAGCCTTGAACCGCTCCCACTCGAAGACGACAGTAAAATACAAGTCTGCCAGTTACCAATCTACGACGATGGTCGATGGGAAACCGGCCCGGGCGTTTTTTCCGTGGAGCACATTAGTGAAGACGATATACCAATGCTAAATATAATCATCCATCATCCTATGCATGGTATTGAACCGCCCGTCCAAGATTCGGCAGGCAATACGGTGGACCTAGAATTGCTCCAAGAACTCCATGAACTGCTGGGAGCATTGACGAGAGGTTACATAGAAGCCGGGGTAGTAAACAATCCACCACACGACACAATGCAGTATCCGGTATTAATCGATAGCGAACCCATTACTTATGGCTATCGAAGCGAACTTATCACGGCACCATTTCATCCATCTTCACATTACGAGATGGCTTATCGGCAGAATTAATCGAGTATAAGTTTCTACAGGATACCGTATTAGACGGTTCCGGGGATCTTTGTAGAGATTGTTTTGAGAAGTATAGCTTTAAGAGTGTTTATCTCTTCTTGGCTAAGATTCTCGAGGTTAGGAGCGTCTTCATCGCTTACTTTAGGAAGTAATTTGTCTCGTAATTTAATTCCGCTTTGAGTTAGTTCAATAGTCTTTACTCGTCGATCAATGTTACTTTCACGCCTTTCAATGTACGATCCGGCAGATAGTCTCTCGACAATGCCGGTTACATTTGAGCGATCGCATACTAGAAAATCTGAAATAGCAGACATAGGGAGAGTTTTACCAGGTTCCATCAAACAGATTGTCAAAGCTTGCATAATAGACAGATTGTATTCGTCAGCAGTTTTCAATAAACGATGCTTCGCAGAAATAGATGCTCTAATAAGGAGCCAATTAATATCATCTTGGAAGCTGTTTGTAGACATAGGCCTATTATAGTACAAAATGATTGAAGTAGTCAATACTTGACATGCAATATAGTTAAAGTATACAATGATTGGTAACTTCAACTAAATAAGGAGATTCAATGAAAGAACGATCTAAATGGCTAATATTCACTCTAGTCGCCATAGCCCAATTTATGGTAGTGCTAGACTCAGCTATAACTAACGTAGCTTTGCCGACCATAAAACAGCAACTGCATTTCACTAATAGCATGTTGCAGTGGGTGATAACCGCGTATGCACTAACCTTTGGAGGTTTTCTACTTCTTGGCGGTCGAGCAGCCGACCTATTCGGCAGACGCCGTACTTTACTTACGGGCATGCTTGCTTTCACCACTTTCTCGTTCTTAATCGGAATCTCGCACTCATCTGTAGAGCTAATCGCTCTGCGCGCGTTGCAGGGAATGGCTGCAGCCTTTATGTCACCATCGGCTCTATCTATATTGTTGACTACTTTCAGTGACGGGCCAGATAGAAATAAAGCACTGGGCTACTGGACTTTAGTAGCCACAGGTGGTGCAGCGGTTGGGCTACTGCTGGGTGGCGTGTTGACTCAGTATGTCGGATGGCGCTGGAACTTCTTTATTAATGTACCCGTCGGAATCGTTATGTCGATTGCCATAAGCAAATTTGTTCCTAAACACGAAAGGGAAGAGGCCTACACTGGACTAGATTTGCCCGGTGCCGTGCTTGTAACTGCCAGCCTTATGGCAACAGTATTCGCTTTTAGCCAGGCCTCAAGCTGGGGTTGGAGCAGTGGGTCAACACTAGGAATCTTTGCCGGAGCAGCTGCTTTGATGGTTGGCTTTTTGTTCAACGAAAGACGAGCTAAGCATCCGCTAATGCCACTAGGGATATTTAAGATTCGTAACGTCTCAGGAGCTAACCTTATCATGGCTCCAATGTACGCGACTATGCTGGGTCTATTCTTTATCATTACCCTATACCTGCAGGACATACTGCACTACTCACCAGTCCGAACCGGAATGGCATTCCTACCAATGCCTGTAGTGTTGGGATTTGTAGCAACCCGAATGCCAAAGCTGGTTGCGCGCTATGGCTTCAAGCGGTTCCTAATTGCCGGACCATTGTTAGTCGCAGTCGGACTCGCCTGGCTTAGTCGACTGCCAGTTCACGGTGCTTACATGGTTGATATATTGCCAGCACTTCTGATCATACCTTTCGGTATTGGAATGACTTTCATGCCATTAATCGCAGCTGCAACTTCGGGTGTACCTGCTCACCAAGCCGGATTAGCATCTGGTCTGATCACAACGTCTCAGCAGATGGGCGGAGCACTGGGCCTATCTATACTCTCAGGAGTAGCTGCTTCTGTAACCGCAGCATCAGCATACTTGGGAATTAATGGATCACTGGTCCATGGTTTTGACAGGGCAATACTTGTTGGGCTAGCATTTATGGCATTCGCCGTAACGTTAGCTATATTTGTAATAAAGGTGCCAAAGAAACCAAAAGGCGATACCACAATTAAAGACTCCGTGGATATCAAGCATGTTGTTTTAGAGACATAATCTCTCCCTACACAGCACTGCAAGCGAGCGACCCCCCCAGCGGGGTCGCTTTAGTTTTTAAATATAAAATCTCTTGACACGACTTCCCTGCTGTATTAATATTCAACCAAATGGTTGAATATACATTAAACCTAGATTCTATCTTCTCCTCATTGGCTGATCCCACTCGTAGGGACATACTACGGCGTGTCTCTGATCACGAGCTCTCTGTTAGCCAAATTGCTGAGCCTTACCACCTGACATTCGCAGCAGTATCAAAACATCTAAAGGTTTTGGAGAGGGCGCGTTTGATAATTAAACGACGCAAAGGAAAAGAACAACTTGTCCAAATTGCCCCACAGACTCTTGCTAGTGCTGATGAGTACTTAGAGTTCTATCGTAAGTTTTGGGAGAACAAATTTGATTCACTAGATAATTATTTGAAAGAGGAGAAAAAGTAATATGAGCGAAGACGATAAACCTGACCTAATGATAGAGCGAGTAGTGGATGCTCCGCTGGACCGTGTGTGGCGCGCATGGACAGATCCGTCAGAGTTACAAAAGTGGTGGGGGCCGCGTGGCGTAACTATTATAGAGAGTAAATGGGATCCCCACGTAGGAGGCCATATAGGGATAACTATGTTGGCGGGGAAAGAGTTAGGTCAAATGGCGGGCATGAAATGGCCAATGGACGGTCGATTTGCAGATGTCATCCCTAATCAAAAGCTTCAGTTTACAACACGTCCATTAATGAATGGCAATCCGATAATGGAGACTTTGTGCACTGTAACGTTTGAACAGCAAGGTGATAAGACTAAGCTTAAGCTGCAGATAGTTATTACAGAGAAGACGACTGAAGCAGAAGGTCCGCTAGCTGGCATGAAAATGGGCTGGAATCAGTCGATTGATAAACTTAATGAGTTCTTAAATTAACGGGGGAATAACATGTCTAAAACAGACTTTGTTGTTGATAAGGAAAACCTAGAAGTAAGAATTACGAGAGTATTTAATGCTACACCCGAACGCTTATGGGAAGCTCATACTGATCCTAAGCAGATACCTAGATGGTGGAATGACACCAAGATAGACAAACTTGAACTGGAAGTAGGGGGAGTCTGGAGATTTGTCAGTGAAGGTGGTGATGGTCAAGAACACGCCTTTAGAGGAATATTCAAAGAAATTGATAAGCCAAAGAAAATTGTACGCACTTTTGAATATGAGCCAATGGCAGGACACATCATGACAGAGTCGGTAATATTTGAGCCAACGACTGATGGGCAGACTAAGCAAACGACCATTTCTAAATACGAAAATATCAATGACTTAGAAGGCATGGTCAGTATGGGTATGGAGGATGGTGCAGCTGCCGGGCTGGATCGTCTGGCCAAGCTGGTTGAGCAATCCTAAGCTAATTAATTATTTAGTAGTTTAACGTAACCACCCTTGTAATCTGGATGAGCCTTTTTGAATGCGTCTCCGTGCCCAATATCTTCGACAATTGGCTCACCTTTGGCGCATAGACCGTTTATTGCACAGTCTTCTTCTGTCCACACATCATACTCGATACTGGTTAGCTTAACGAGTTTGGGAACATCCAATGCTTCGGCGCTAACTCCCCTATTTGTCTCCAGACACCCTACTCCAACAACTTCGCCACCGGCTTCTCTTACGGTTTTTATCATGGCTTTGATGGACACCATCTGATTGATAAAGTCCTCAAGTATTAATACTTTTTTTCCTTTTACTGCGGCTTTAAAACCATCACGCTCAAATATAAATTCTCTTTCGGGAGCTTCGGAGACCTTATCGGCCCAAACACCAAAGACCTCTTTATCCTTACCGTCCATGAGATGGTAGGCCCCCCACACAGAAAGTGGAATTGCTCCTACAGCTGGTGAGGCCACGGTATCTATCTCGCTATCAGCAAATGATGAAACTAGCTCCTTGACTAACGAACTAACTAATAGAACATGTGGAAATAGCGGGTCATTATTACAGTAACCACTCAGATGCTTTGTGCTTACGCCGACAAAATGTCCGCTGAAAATACAGCCTGCCTCTTCTAACTTTTTTCGGAAGTCCATTCTCTCTCCTTATCTATACTTATTAATTTGATCTCTCAAAAATTCTGCTTTTGATCTTGCGGCATCTGCAAAGTCATCGCCTTTTGATGCAAAGATGACTTCTCGAGATGAGTTTACCATTATGCCGGTGCCTTCTGAGTTTACCGCTGCTTTTACACTAGCCTCAATACTACCTCCTTGGGTCCCAGCCCCCGGCACCAGCATTGTGACCTCGTCACCCATTAGACTTCGAATATCTGCTAGCTCCTGAGGATACGGAGAGCCTATGACTAGCCCACAATTCTTATTATCATTCCACTCAGTCATGACATGTTTTGCCACAATCTGATAAAGTTTTTTGCCATCAACTTCTAGATCTTGAAATTCACCAGCTCCTGGATTAGATGTTCGACACAATACAAAAATTCCTTTGTCTTTATAATTTAGGAATGCTTCGTTGGCTTCTTTACCCATGTAGGGAGCTATGGTAACAGCATCGACGCCCAAGTAATTGAAAGCAAACTGGGCGTAGTAGTCGTTGGTATTGCCTATATCTCCACGCTTGAAATCAAGTAGTATTGGGATATCAGGATATTTTTGCTTAATGTATTCGCAAGTCTTTTGTAGCTGCTCGATACCTGCAGCACCACTCGCCTCATACATTGCTGAGTTAGGCTTAAACACACAGACTAGATCGGCTGTGGCATCAATGATAGCTTTGTTAAATGTAAGTAGTAGTTGGGGGCCATGACTTACAGAAGCGGGTATTTTTGTGAGATCGGGATCGAGTCCCACACATAGTAGGGAATTACTCTTTGCCCAACGGGCGGCTAATTTCCGACCGAATTCCATTATGACTATGCTATCTCTATATGAAGTTATGTGCAACAATATATAAAAGTTTTGAGGGAAAATGATCAAGCAAATTCAGCTATATAATGACCAAATAGATTTTGAAGATAATAAAAGGGAAGGTCCATTTGGTGATTATGCAGACGACACAAAGACATACAAAAATGTAGGGGAGCCAAAATATGATTTTTTTGGAATTCCAGTCTATAGCCCTTTTGGCATAGCAGCCGGACCGCTGCCAACAACTAAATTTATTCGATCAGCACTTAATAAAGGCTTCGATATTGTGACGCTTAAATCTGTAAGGACTGCTCCCTTCCCTCTTAACCCCTACCCTCAAGTAAGACCAGTTCAAGTTAAGGGCGACCTTGACCCTGGCCCAGACACAAAGGTAGTAGTTGCCTATAAATACACACAACCTTTGGCAATTACCAACTCGTTCGGCATTCCATCCGTGTCACCGTCTGAGTGGCAACCAGTTATGGAAGAGTCTCTACAACTGCCTAAAAAAGGCCAGGTATTATTGGCGGCTCTTCAGGGGACAGCTCGAGGCAAGGGACGAGAAGATTTTGTGCAAGACCATGTCAAAGGCGTAGAACTTGTGCTAAAGACCGGCGCTAAAGTAATCGAAATAAACCTAAGTTGTCCCAACGAGGGCGAAGATGTGCTGGCTTGCTTTGACACTGACATTACGACTCGGATAGTCAATGCTGTACGCGACGCATATCCCGATCTCAAATTTGTAATAAAGCTGGCTTATTTCTCCGACCACAAACAGCTAAAAGATCTGGTCAAAAAAGTCGGAGATAAGGTAAGTGGCTTTAGTGCTATAAATACTATTCCGGCATTTGTTGTTGATAAAAATGGGAAAGAAGTCTATCCGGGTAGACCAAAAGCCGGGGTGAGTGGAGCTCCGGTTAAGTGGGCTGGCTTGGAAATGACCAAGCTCCTCAATCAATATCGTGGTGAACTCGGCTATGATTACAAGATTTTAGGAATGGGCGGTGTTTTAAACGCAGCTGATTTCCACGAATATCTAGCCGCTGGGGCAGATACGGTAATGTCAGTAACAGGAGCTATGTGGAATCAGGATCTGGCCAAAGAGATTAAAGCGTCTTTAAACTAAATCAAGCTCGCTTAATAGTTTAGCTATGCCTTCACTGCCTCCCATTGATGGACTAAGTTCCAGTTTTTCTATCTCTTCGACAGTAAACCACTTTGACTCAACAACGTCTTTAGTCGGACTGACTATATCTGCCATAAGTTCAACTGTGTAATATAAATTAGCTTTTGGTATTCCGTCGTGCACTGAGCCTATGTTTACATGCACTACTTTACTATCCGTTTTGATTTTTTCTTTAGGTACACCTAGCTCCTCTTCAAGTTCACGCCCTAATGCTTCCAGCACACTTTCGCCGTATTCAACTCCACCGCCTGGTAGACTCCAGAACTCATCATCTTTTTCTATAACCAGCAGCAATTTTTTGTCCTCAACAATAACTGCTTTAACAGCCACTCTATAAAGACAATCAACTATTTCGGGCAGTCTGGGGTCAACTTGCATATCCCACTATAGCAAAGACGCCTGAGGGCGCTATAATGCCCCTCATGAATAGTGCAGACAAAATCAAACACTGGGATGATATGTATCTTATGCCACTTGATAATATTCCTTGGGAAATTCCACAACCACCTAAAGAATTGGTAGAGCTAATTGACTCGAGAAAAACTACGGGCGGTAGGGCACTGGACATCGCCTGCGGCACTGGTAACTATAGTTTCTATCTCGCTCAACATGGCTTTGAGGTTATAGGAGTAGATTTCTCAGAACGAGCTATCGATATTGCCAACAAACATAACGAGGCCACAAAACTACCGGTGCACTTCTTAGTCGGCGACATAACAAATATAAAACAACTACTATCTGATACTGACTTCGACTTTATACTGGACTACAGTATTCTTCATCACTTAGAACCCTCGGTTACCAAAGACTACGCCAGGCAATGCGCAAGCTTACTTAAAAAAGGCGGTAAATTATTGTTGGTGTGCTATTCGGATAAAGATGAGTTTGCTAACGGCAATAAGTCAGCAACCGGTAAATACGGTAATACTATGTATTACCGTACTGCCCATGAGATACGTGAGGCCTACTCAGATTTAATAGAAATCTCTTACAAAGAAACCCGTCTAGGTAAACGACTTCAGCACTTTGCACACTGTTTCCTATTTGAGAAAGTTTAGCCCTAAAAAACTACATCGTTAAACAGCGACTATATCTAATATCTATCTAGGTGTTATAGTTATGTTTAGTTGGTGAAAAAGAATTACAAAAAAGCTAAACCCAGAACAACACTATGGTGGATCGGACTATGGGCCACTCTATGGTGGGCGGTCACAGGTGTATATTGCGTTCTACTAGTCTTGGCCGCAAGCAGAGCTAACTCCGCAAACTCTTACTACCCGCACTCTTTTTCTTCGCTGTCATATTGGACAACCGCAACAACCAACGTCTACAGAAATTCTAAATTCTTCATACTCACTTCGATACTAATTGCAGTGGTCTGGGTAATAGGAGCTTTAGTGTGGTTAAGAGTCTTAAGAAAACAAAAAATAAGTTACAAAGGGGCGTTTAAAGATCTTTTTATGTCAGTGCGTAAATAATTGACTAGTTGCGCATTGTTTCTTTAATTGTTTTAAGTAGCTGGCCGTGAATGACAGAGTTTGAGATGACAAGTCCACCAGTTAGTTCGTTGTCATAACGCTGTTCTTCACCGTCTATACTTGTCACTTTGCCGCATGCTTCATCAACGATCAGTTTTACCGCTGCCATGTCCCAGGGATGTATCGGATTGAGATATATAACGGCGTCAACTAAGCCTCGGGCTACTAACATACCCTTAAATACTCCACCGTGAACAATATCGGTTTGATATGATTGTTCTGCGACTTTTTTATATACGGCCTGACCCTCGTAAAGCCACTTCAAATTAGTGGGGAAAGCCACCCAGGCTTTATCAAGTGGTCGATTGCTAACCTTTATAGGCTTGTCATCTAAGTAAGCCCCGCGGTCTTTAGTTGCCCAAAAAGTTTCCCCGTTGTCCAGATCGGAGGTGAGCGCAAACACTGGTTCACCGTCTACTACCAATGCAATCGAAAACATAAAAGTGGGGACACCAATAGAAAAGGAAATCGTCCCATCAATAGGGTCACATACCCACAATCTCTCTCTAGAATTCTCCCATGACTCTTCTTCACCGAGTACACCGTGATCAGGAAATTGTTCCTGAACTTTCTTGATTACCAGCTCATTTATTTGCTTGTCGGCAACAGTTACTGGAGAAGTATCATCCTTAGTTTCAAACTTCAGATCAGTTTTATAGTACTTACCCGCTATCAGCTTTGCATCCCTAGCCAGGCTTTTAGCAAAGGCTAACTCGCGTTCGTAGGTATCGTTCATTACTCCAACTATAACAAAAAGACTAAGTAATACTCTACATTGGAGGCAATGGCATGAGTTCGAATACTTCTACGCTGAACTTGCCGGACTTGTCGCTCAAAAAAGGATGATCTTTAACTAATTTTACAGCCTCATCTATGTTACCGGCTTCAATAATGCTATAGCCAGTAAACTCATCAGCTGTACCGGCTGACCCATCATCGACAACTGATTTACCTTTGGCCATTGGCTGTCCCATATCTACTAAAGCACTTCCAACTTTACCCATCCACGTCTGCCATCCGGCCATAACTTCGTCGCCTTGTTCTTTTGTCATTTGCTCCATTGGTGTTGCTGGACCCTTATATAGCAAAATAAATTTACTCATAATCACTCCTTATTTATAGATGTATTGTAACAGCTTTAGCCAATGATTAAACTGTGATGAATAGCTTAATGAGTTACGTCAGGAAATGCTGTATAGACTTTCTCGATCTCTGCCATTAGTTCTTCAGATAGATTGACGTCTGCACTGGCAATATCAGTTTTTAATTGATCGACGCTAGTACAGCCGATAATCACTGAACTTACAAATTCACGACTAATTGCAAACGCTAAAGCCATTTGGGCTGGGTCCAATCCATGGTCTTTTGCGATCTTAACGTATCTCTTAATGGCTTCTTGCGCATGAGGCGGGTTGTATCGAGCAACATTGCGGTCGTATAGAGTAAACCTTGCCCCAGCTGGCTTTGCACCTCCTAAGTATTTACCAGTTAATACTCCCATGCTAAGTGGTGAATATGGCAGTAAGCCAATGTTTTCTCTTAGACATATTTCTGCTAGACCTATTTCAAAAGTGCGACTGAGAAGACTGTATTGATTCTGAATTGATACAATTTTTGGTAATGATTTCTCTCTGGCAATACGTAGATATTCGCTAACTCCCCACGGTGTTTCGTTAGAAACTCCGATATAACGGACTTTTCCTTCCTTAACTAACTCACCCAGTGCCTCAAGTGTCTCTTCGATTGGCGTAGAGTTATCATTTTTATCATGAGTGTAACCTCTGGTCCCAAAAAAGTTCGCCTTGCGTTCCGGATAGTGCACCTGATAGAGATCGACATAATCTGTTTGCAGTCTTTTTAGTGAACCATCGATTGCTTCTCTAATACTTTTCCTGTCGTAATGAGGTGTTTCTCCGGTATCTCTGGTCCCGATCGAGTTACTAGTTGCAGTTTTTGTAGCAATAATTAATTTGTCACGACCGCCATTTTTCTTAAGCCAAGTGCCTATATAAGCTTCAGTTCTTCCTTGTTTTTCTTTGTCTGGTGGGATAGGGTAAATCTCCGCGGTATCAATAAAATTAAGCCCTTTTTCAGTAATAGCGTAAGAGAGTTGTGCGTGGGCCTCAGCCTCGGTGTTTTGCTGCCCCCAGTTCATGCTGCCAAGGCAAATTACTGGTACTTCAAGATCAGAGCTCCCAATGGTTCGTTTCTGCATACTACCATACTAACAGACTAAAATAGCTCTGCCGATACCGGACTTCTTGGAGAGCTAAGTATTAATGGAGTAGATGATAAACCAGGAATGCTGGCCAGACAAGTGCTTTTAAGAAGGCTAGTATAACGAGCCAAAAAGTGCCTGAGTGGACGTGTAAATAATAGACGAGAGCACCTATGAAACCGAGAAACCAAATTGAGTGGCCCCCTCCTTTTTGTATCATAGTCTTATTTTTGTAAATGAATTTCGGTGAATTCTCTTTTGCCATACCTATCTCCTTTTATTGGTGACATAAGTAGCGTTATACTCGTATCCTCTCAGAGAGTAAAGGTTTCAAGATAACCAAAAGGACCCCCGTATTAGGTAGGGTCCTTCTTAGGATGACGATTAAACCTTTAAACTTCTATAGAAGCGGACTTATCGTGCGAACTTTTTGGTATATACAATGTGGGCAAATGTACCAGTAATGGTAACGGCTGCAAATAATCCTATAGCGCTACCAGGTCCAGTGTTCGCTAATTGAGTAGGTTGTACTGATGCGGCAAGAGTAGCAGCAGGAGCTGGAGTTGTTACTGGAGCAGGTGTTGTGCTGGCAGGTACTACTGGTGTAGCTGTAGGTGTAGAAGTAACTACCGGGGCAGGAGTAGTTACAGGCGGGGTAGTCTTACTAGGACAAGGTTTAGTCGTTGAAGTCGAAACTGGTTTAGTTGTAGTAGGCTTAGTTACGTGTTTGATGTTATCACAGGCGTATGCAGCGCTACTTAGAATCATTGGTGCCAATAATATGGCGATTCCGATAAAAAGGGCGTTAACTCTTTTCATAAATAACTCTCCCTAACCGCACCTGAGTCATTAACAGCTAACTTATTAGCCCACTCACTAATGCGACTTGCTATTATATCCTAATATGGTATTTTGTCAATACCATTATGCTTAATTACAAGAGATGTGTCAACTATGTTAACAGAGGTGAGGCTGCCATTTATGCCCGTAGATCAGACTCTCTATAATAACGCTATTTGGACGCTGAATCGTGAGTTTGGGTAGAAGGGGAACTATTCTCTGGCGGGATAGCTGCTGGGGTTTCCGCAGGAGTTACAGGTGCTTGTCTAGTCTCTGTGGGTTCAGAGTAGACGACCGCTTTTAGTTGCCCAGGAGCTGAACCATCAGCAGCCTCTACTTTTGTTTTCCCGGTAGCAATCTTGTAAATTTGGTGTTTGCCATGATGACGAATAATCAGAAATACAGCAACACCTACTAAAATCACTGCAGCGGCTGCTCCACCAATGATTAGTGGCATATTATAAATTGGAACATTTTCACCTTCTTTAATGGCTTGCTGAGCGTTTTGTATGAAGGATGCGACGGTGTCGTGCTGAGGATAGGCTGCTTTAACTTTATTAAAGTATGGAATTGCCGCTGAATAATGTGAATCGTAGAAATAATCTACTCCTTTTTGCCAAAGGATTTGGGTTGGACTTAGCGGCCCATATGAGACCTGGACAGAATCTGCCAAAGTTTTAAGATCAGCAATGTCTCTAGCATAGTTAAAGGTACCAACGGTAGCGTTTCCACTCCTATCGGTACCACCACTTGCTGTGTAGGTGGCAATTCCAACCACGTGTCCTTCGTCATCAAAGACGGGACCACCACTGTTCCCATGGCCAATTGAGGCATCCGTTTGTATCAGTTTTCGGCTATCTCCGAGCGCGTTTCTGATTGACGAAACGTGACCAGTAGTCAGGGTGACCGTGTCTGAGGTGTCGTTTACCAAGCCATTATCATCGGCGTCTGCTGGGTAGCCGAGTATCAGCAGGTCACTACCTGAAGAGATTTCACTCAGGGAACCCAACGGTACATCAGGATAGTTACTGCTTGTCCCCGAAGTCTTAATAATCGCAACATCCGAGTCTCTGAATTTTATTATTCCATCTAACTGTCGATAGTTGTAGCCAATAACAGATGCATGGACCACATTGGAAGTTCCAGTGTAGGAAGTTAAGTTCTGGGTATCAATGAGAAGTTTGGTGACATTTGGCTCAGCATTACTTAGATCAACAAGAAGATTGGTGACATTGTTTGTTTCTCCGAAGACACTGTCGGGCAAGTTATAAACGGCATTGCAGATAGTGTCTATGAGTGTATCAGGATCTGTAATCGCATTAAGTTCAGCGTCGGTTAATCCTCCTAACTGTGCCATGTACTGTAGTGGTTGAAGGTTCCCATCTGCTGCTTCAGTAACTGAATACAACAGAAGTAGATCCTTAGGATTACTGGTTGCGATATGACCGTTGGTGGCTATATTGCCGTTTCCATCTATAAAGAAACCCGATCCTGAAAGTGCATTACAGGCGCTCTTAAGCATATCCTGACCATTAATAGTTACATCGGTGCAGTAGGCGTTATAAATCTTTATTACAGCAGGGGTATAAAGAGCGCTGATAAGTTGATCAGTTGTAGCATTCTTTTCGGGTGTAACTGTGGTTGGAGCTGTATAAGAAACTAAATTGAAGTTGTAGCTATTTTCAAGAGCGAGTGATTGGCTTGCCAATTTGGCGACGGCTACTGGCTGACTAACTGTCGCACCGACGGCTGTGTTACTAAATTTAAATGTATCTACTAGTGAATCGATATCACTTGAAACCGTCGATGCCGGGGAGAACTGCGCATTTGTGCGGATAATAAGGGGTTTATTATTCAGTAGAGTGACGTAGGAGATGAAGGTAGAAGTAAGCTGTTTTTGCAGAGTCCCACTGCCGTTTTGCTGCCAGATAGTTCTTTGAAACTGTTTTCCGCTTACGTCTACTGTTGAAGTAGAGACTCTAGTGGGAGCAGGGGTGTTGCTAGTGGGTGTCGCAACATACTGATTCTCAACAGCTGGTAAGGTTGTAGGCACGGAGGTTGCTGCTATTAGGTAGCTAATATTAACTGTGTTTTGATCGAACGAGTCGCTGATCGCTGTCCCGGATAGTTTAAAACTCTCATAGGGACTTGGTGTGCTGAGTTGCTGACCAACCTCCAGACTACCGTCTTGTCCGTTAACACCGCTCGCATAAAATTGCTGAGGATCGTATGAGAAACTAAACCCGTAAGTCGAAGTTAAGGTAGCGCTAGTGCTGCTGGATGAGCCAACTAAACTATTAAAGAAGTTAGATGCGTTTCTGTTTCCTAAGTTTGTCTTAGTATATATAGAGATGAGTTGTCCAAGCAAAAACAGAGCTACCGTAAGACTAAGTACTAGAAGCCCTAGGTGACGTTTTAAATAGGGTTTAGCGTGCCGTGGAAAGATGGCCACCCTTCGATTGCCAGTGACAGCACTGGCTACTCGTGTGTGCCTACGACTTCGGCGAGTCTGTTTTTTTGATTGATCCGCACCCTTTTTTTGTGACATATTCTCTTTTGGGATATCTTCAAGACTTCTGTTTGATATTAACATCGCAATTAATTAATAACAATTATGCTAATGCTAATTAGGGTTCTTTATTGAAAACAAAAGATTATTACAGAGCTAAATGTAGATTTACACCCAGCAAAACAAGAGGCCATAGAAAGACTGCCAAAAAACCTGAGAGCAGATGCGAAACTGTCCCGAGATCCCCTAGGTAACCTCTGTTACTGGCCACTATTATTCCAATTATAAGATAGACAATGCCCGGAAGGGATACGCGATTCATTATCTTTCAATTGTACTTTATGGAGATACTAATTAATAGGGGTGCCTAGCTTAACTCACGGCTTTCTTGACTAGTTCAGCGACCTTTGTCTCTTCGTTAGCGTTCAGCTCCGTGATTGCATAAACGATAGGCCACATATGACCTTCGTCTAGCTTCGCAACGTCGTTAAAGCCAAACGTCATAAACCTCTCGCCAAACTTCTTCCTGCTGCGGAAGTAACATACTATCTTATTACCATCACTATAGGCAGGCATTCCATACCAAGTTCTCGGCAATAGCTCTGGCGCATTGGCCAATATAAGGGCGTGGAGCCGCTCGCCAATAGCACGGTCTGATTCTGGCATGTCAGCGATTGCCTTGATTACGGCCTCTTCATCACTCTTCTTCTTATCACTAGCCGGCATATTAGGACCCCTTTCTGCTGTCATTTATCGAAAATACTCTAACATTATACGTGCATAATCAGAAATATTCTCTGGCCAATTAAATTGTGTTTAACCCAAGAAAATGTTACAACTGTGAATTATGAGTCTTGGTTCAGAGTCACAGGGACAAGCGGCCGGGTATGTTGACGTGCAAGGAGCACAGGCCTATGCAGAAAATCGTCACGGAATAGACGGAGCCGTACTTCTCGATCCTTACTTCACGGCCCATATAATGGCTATTTGTTCTGAGGGTGCCGCAGTTGCAGACATTGGATGTGGTGCGGCCCCCTGGTCAATCTATGCTGCAAGGTGGGGAGCTAAGGCAGTTAGGGGATTTGAAAATTCACAGCAAATGCTGGATCAGGCAGAGATAGCACTCGCTCAACAAGATCCTGAGATATCGGGGGTAATCGAGGTAGGCTATGGAACGGTTAAGGAAATAGCAGCTGAGGATAGTTCATTTGATCTTGCTTTGAGTATTAATGTCGGATGCGCACTACCTAGTAGTGATGAAACACAAACTTTGGGCGGAACTCTGATGGATCACTTTGCAGAGATGAGGCGAGTAATGAAACCGGGTGGGTATGCGGTAGTTACAGCTCCAGCATCACTCGAGACAGTTTTTACAACTTATGGAGACGAAGAGAATAAAGTAGCGCAGTTAAGAGAGGTAGTGGGGCGAGTTGCAACCGAAGCAGAACTTCGAGACGCCGTGGGGTCAAATACTGATATATTAAGGGCGACGATTTCTAGGGGGGAAGACGGTTTTACACTGGCTGATGAAAGAGGTGCTTTGCCTTTGGGCAGCGCGGTCTTGCGCAAAATTCCAGGCCTGGTTGTTCCAAACTATTTCCACGATCAGGGCGAGTATCAGGACGCAATAATCGATGCTCAACTTAGAGTGGTAAATTTGGATACACCAACCCTCCACGAGACTAGCTATCATGAGGGTACTGGCTTGGGATGGAAATATGTGACAGATAATCCTTTCAACATCTATCTACTTTCGAAACCAAAATAGACTTAAGGGTATAATGAGTCTAACCATGCCCAGTAGACGCAGTAAGATAACAAAATCAATGATAAGACTCTTCCATCCAAGAATCTTTAGCTATAAAACTTCAGCTATTCCAAGCTATCGTCGTCGGTTCAATAGGGCGATTAAACTTAGTGCGCCAGTACCACGCAATACCAGTGTCACTAAAGATAGAATTGACGGGGTACCTATCGAGTGGGTGGTTGTTCCAGAGTCAACTGCCAAAACCGTAATATATATTCATGGCGGCGGCTTTGTACTGGGTTCTCCACGAACCGGTCGAGGGTTAATCGCAAATATAGTTAAGACGTCACATACAAAAGCTTTGGCAATAGACTACAGTCTCGCGCCTGAACATCCTTATCCAGTAGCACTCGATGAGATTGAGAAAGTTTGGCTGAAGTTCTTGAACAATTCAGCACTCGATCCTAAAACAATCGCTATGGTAGGTGATTCTGCTGGAGCGACACTGGCCTTAACGAGTGTTTTGAGATTAAGAGATAGAAAACTTCCTATACCTGGTTGTATCGTACTTATTTCTCCAGTGCTAGATACTTCTATGAGTGGTACGACGTTCACCACCAATAACCACAAGGATCCTTTATTAACCAATAGGACGCTTAAGTTTCTACGTGATTCTTATTTACAAGGAGCCCCCCTAAACGATCCCTATGTATCGGCGTTAATTGCTGATTTGAGGGGTTTACCACCAATTTTAGTACATGTTGGGAGTGAGGAGATACTGTTAGGCGATAGCAAACAACTCGTAGAAAAGGCGAAATCGTACGATGTTCCAACAGAACTTTTTGTAGGAGAAGGCATGTGGCATAACTGGCATATGTTCTCCCACTTACCTGAAGCAAAGTCCGCCCTTGGGGCTATAGGTGATTTTATTAGCCGCAATACCTCTTATTAGAATCAGGGTTAAATCCAGGGCGAACTACCGCTAGGCTATAATGCTCATATGACCAAAACAAAGAAGGCTTTTACTCCTCTAGCTATTGTTGCTCTTGGCGTTGTGTTTGGCGATATCGGCACTAGTCCGTTATATGCTCTCCAAGCCGTTTTTGGTTCTTCAGGGCGAAATTTAACGCTTAACCAAGGTAATGTATATGGGATCATATCCCTTATCATTTGGGCAATAACCATTGTTGTATCGATTAAATTCGTCGGTCTTATAATGCGAGCAGACAACGAAGGTGAAGGCGGCATTATGGCATTAGTGTCACTCATTAAGGGTAAAGTAATAAAACATAAATGGTTCTTCATTACCCTGGGTCTCGTGGGTGTCTCGCTATTTTACGGTGATAGCATCATTACTCCTGCAATTTCAGTCTTGTCCGCTGTCGAAGGTTTAAAAGTTGTTGCCCCACATCTAAATTCATTTATCGTTCCGATCACTATTGCCATTCTTGTATTTCTATTCTGGATTCAAAAATATGGTACTGATGCAATCGGAAGATTTTTCGGACCTACCATGTTGGTCTGGTTTGCGGCTATTGCTGCGGGGGGTACATGGCGTATCTGGCAGTATCCTAGTGTGCTGCGAACTCTGTCGCCAATAACTGCAATTGACTTCTTTGCAGATCATCCCCTGACAGCATTTCTGTCACTGACCGCCGTAGTTTTGGCGATTACCGGTGCCGAGGCTCTATATGCTGACTTGGGACATTTTGGTCGTCCGCCGATCACAAAAGCCTGGTTCTTTATTGTTTTTCCGGCCTTGTCGCTTTGCTATATGGGGGAGGGCGCCCTTATTCTTCATCACCCGGGAGTTTCCAATAATGTATTGGTTCAGCTTTTCCCAACTAGTCTGCGCCTTGTTTTCGTGCTGCTAGCAACGTTAGCAACTTTGATAGCTTCTCAGGCTGTCATATCCGGGGCATTTTCATTAACTAGGCAAGCAGTACATCTTGAATTCTTACCAAGAATGCTTGTCCGGCATACCTCGATCAGTGAAACAGGACAGATATATATGCCATTTATAAATTTCTTGCTCTTTATCTTAGTGCTTCTGCTGGTCTTGGTCTTTGGTTCTTCGGCACGGCTGGCTAATGCATATGGTATTGCAGTCAGCGGTACCATAGCAGCCGATACCATATTATTTCTGGTCGTTGTTCGGAATATATGGAGAAAATCACTCTTCTATACAGTGTTAGTGGGTGCAATTTTCGTCCCTATTGATCTATTGTTTGTATCGTCTAACATGCAGAAGCTACTGCATGGCGGACTTTTTCCTATAATCGTAGGATCGGTAACCTTTCTACTAATTAATACTTGGACCAAGGGTGAGAAAATCATTGATGCAGAACGCCGGACTATAGAAGGGCCACTTCCTAAATTTATTCAGACACTTCATTCCTCGAGCCATCCAATTAGAAGACTGCCTGGAGCAGCTGTTTATATCGGCCATCATCCTGATTTCGTACCGCTGGCGCTGCGGGCTACCGTCGAGGATCTTCACGAACTGCCTGAAAAAGTAGTCATTATCACCGTTCAGACGACAACTGCCGCCCATGTTCCTGTGGCGAAACGAGCAATAATTGATAATCTGGGCGATGACAGGGATGGAGTCAGTCACCTGATGTTATTTTATGGCTATCACGACAGTGTTAATATCCCTAAAGTCTTGAGATTTTTGATGGGATCGAATCCAGAGCTTGATTTTAACCTTGACGATGTAACCTACTTCATTTCATCTAGTAAAGTTATACCCTCGAGACGGCATAGTATGGCAAGGTGGCGCAAATCCTTATATTACCTGATGGCCAAAGGTGCTCTGAGTAGGAGCGACTACTACAAATTGCCCATCAAACAAACTGAGGAAATGCAGACACCCATTACGTTGTGAATAGGAGCCCCCCTGTATCACATTATGTCTAACACTTCTTGCAGAGCATCATAGACAGATTGAGCAGTAAAGCGAATTAAGGAGAAGTTCGACTTGTTTAGATCATTAAAGTCCTCAATAAAGCCGAGTAATCGGTCAGACGTCTGAAGTTCGCTACGTAATTTCAGGACACGCTCTCTAATGGGTAGAGGTATTACATACTCATATAGAATCAGTGTTTGCTCTAGTTCAGCTTGAGCCATCTCCAGGCGCTCCATATAGCGCGGTAATGACTTTACGTCGACTTTTGTAGCCTTATCTGTGAATTTATTATCTTGGAGATAATCATCAACAATTTTAGAAGCGTATTCTAGAAATTCCTGGACATCCTGGCGAGTAGCTATATCCTGACGTGCTGAATATAGAATCTCTCTTTCTAGCCCAAATAGCCAAGCTAGTCTCATCTTAATTCGGTAACAGGTTGCCCTAATTTCTTCCTCGCCCAGACTAGCAACATTTTTGGTCCTATTACTTTGCTCTTTCAGGCCAAGGTAATCTATGATCAGAGCAGTAAAGATAATCGTTACGGATGAGGCTGCCAGGTCGACAGATAGGTCCCCCCAGAGGGATGATAATCCTGCAGCATGGGCTATCAACAAGGACAGAGTGAAGAGCGCGACACCAATTATAAATATAGCTACTCGCTGGCGGGTTATGAAATCTTTAAACCTCATGTCCCTCAAGTATATAAGAAATATCCAAAAGCGTGTTCGTAATTGACTAAGACTAGGCTGCAGACGTACTTGTGTCAGGAGCCTGATTATCAGGTGGTTGTGGACTTGCCAATCTATCGAGCGTTGGTCCGATATGTCTTATAAGGTCTTCAACCGCAGATACGAGCGGATCTTGTTCGGTATTTTGTCTATCGATATTAGCTTGTGAAACGTACATTGTGTCATCAAACACCTCTAAATCGTATACTCGGCAAAAATCTACCAAGAAAGCCATAATATCCGGCGCCAGGATTTCTCTCAACTCTATCTGTTTGTCGGGTGAGCAATATAGGTGGAAATAATCAGGGAAATCTCCCTCCAGACTTACTGGAGTCAAATACTTGTTTTGTACTTTTTCGGTTAAAGGCAGACTAAGTTTACTTTGATCGCCTATAGCTACTACGTGTATCTCGGCATTGCCGTGCAAAGCTATAAAGACCATCGTTCGGTTGTCACTATTTGCCATAATATTGTAGGTAAAACCTCCAATCGTGCTTTTCGACATAGATGTCAAACCTCCCTCATTGAGCAGGTCAGATGAAGAAATAATCGGTCCATCTGTGTCTGCCACCGCATCAGTAAGATCTGGTGCTAAATCATCTATTTTGGTCTGATTTCGTTTATAGACTATGTATACTCCCAGACTTAAAACTATAAGCAGATCAGCATTTAAACTAAGAGAGCTAGAATCTTCACGGCTAAGAGGTATACCATCATCAACCTGTTGGTAATTAATCCCACCATCACCATTGAATTTATATTGTAGAAGAGCGATAAATGGCCAGCCTGTATGATTGATAGTTACTCTTACATTACTACACCTGTTGCCTGTAAGAATTTGGTTTGCGGTACTACACTCGGGTATCGATGTGTTTTCAACTGATCGTGATATCCGGTCTAAAAATACGTTACTAACTACTAGGCAAACAATGACAATAGCCAAAACTGTTGAAGCCTGCGCAGAGGTGAATATCTTCATTGGAAAAAGTATAACATCTGAGAATTTGCTTAAGTTTTGAGCCAAAGCCAATAACAGAGAAAGACCATATTAGAACACATATTTTTTATACAAAATCGCCCCAAATTTGACAAATAATAAATCCAAATATGTTCTAATATTTGTACTTGTTTTAATGCTTTGTATGATATATATTGGCATTAGCGTTAAAGACTGTGTGAAAATAAAAATCTACCGCCTTAGTACGCTATAAGAGGTTTATGTGTGGGATCGAGGGCTGGTTGTCGGACCTAAAATTTAGGTCCTTATATTATTTTTGTTATTCTAACCAGATTGTAGAAATGAGTGCCGTTTAATCTGCGCCTTGTTTTAGATAAATAGCTTAGATTATTGCAATCAAGAGAGTGTTATTGGCAGGTCAAGGGTTCTCCGCCACTCAAGTTCCTAACAGTTTAACCGAGTCCTTGTCCTGTGTTGCTCATGCTTGCTTCGTTAGTTGCCACAGCATCATTTGCTACCCCCTCGGGGTTCGGAGCATAACGGAACACAAAGTACACATTTTCGCCCGCTGATTGAGCAGTTACATTTCCGTAATTAAGAATCGTTGCAAAAAAACCTCTACGACTACCTGATATATCCTGTTCACGATTAAAACTAACTTGTGATATGACCCGGCCAAAGAGCCCATTTTGCTCGACCTCAATAAGATGCAGGTTGGTAAAAATCAAAACGTTATGACTATAGATATATATACCAGCCATTAGCATAATTACTGCCAACGCAAATACGCATACGGTGATAACAAAGACATTGTCTTGTCCCAAAGATATGCGCTGGGGGTCGATACTATAAGAATAGCTCAATCCGAAGCCAATAGTCGTGAGAAGTGCGGCTACAAAGACATATGGCACAAGACTAATAAAGCTCCTATGGATAACTTTATCAATTGTCTCGCCAGGCTGTAGGGTAAATCCATAGTTCATATAATGATTCTAGCGCACATATTTAACATTAGAGAAAGAAGTTGTTCTAAAATACTATCAAACTGCGCATAAACTACTTATTTTGTATAAATAGCAAAACTAAGATTAAATAGCAGTAGTTTGAGAAGCGAGGCGCACCTAGTGTGAAGAAAGATAGAAAACGGTCTCATATGTTAACTGAATTATTTGCAGCTATCTTGATTATTCTTTTGATAGTCATTGTTATTGGTGGTATTAGCTACGGAATTCATTACTTGACTAAAATTAATTCCAGTCACAAAGTTTCATCCAACACTTCTTCAAAAGCTAGTGATAATACCACAACTAAGTTGCACCATCCTTCGACTAATAAGAGTATAAGTCTGACCGAGCCTAGCGATAACTCGAATAATCAGTTAATAAATACTGGCCCAGGCTATACCGAGTTTGTCGTATTTGCCGCAGCCTCATTTAGCGGTATTTTATTGCACTATATTTGGCGAATGAAAAAAAGAGTAGATACTTAACGATCATCAGCTGGGCTCCAGAGCGATTTACAAACCAGCTAACTATTAACCGTTAAGCAATAATAATGTAACCTGGTAACTAGAACTGATGAGGAAAGAATTATGCCGAACCTAATACCTTATATATAAATTTTAAAGATAGAAGCCAGGATGCCGTTAAGTTTTATAAGGCTTTTTTTGGTGGTGATGCTGACGTGCAGTTAGATGGCAAGAGAGTCATACAGCTCGAGTTCCACGCGGGTGATATACATTTCATGGGTAGTGATGGTGAAGGAGATCAAGCAAGTCTCGTACTGAACTGTGACAACGAGGATCAATTGAGAGAGTTCTATAAAAAGCTAGTAAAGGATGGAAAAGAAGTTTTTGGCCCAGTTGATAGTGGTTGGGGAGCCATTGTTGCACACTGCATAGACCAGTTTGGCATCACTTGGATGTTGAATTACGACAAACCCTAGGTTGATAAACTAAGTACACCTTTTATAACTAATACGATTGGATGGGGATAGGCTACAGCTCGATTTCAGATCTTTACACTATTGATCGACCAAGGATAAGGACGATTATTACTAACGCACCGGCTAAGCGGATACTATCTATAACGGTCAATATTATAACTGGACGACCCTTTACCTTATAGTCAGCATAGGTGGACATGTATGATGCGCATACTAGCAGTATTGGTATGGACAACAATGTTAGCAAGGCTACTCTAGTCCATCTTACTAAAAGTGTTAAGGCAACTGCCTGTAGAATTTTCTCTGCGATTGCTGCCCATATTGGAAAACTTTTGGTATCGCGAGATATATGGCCAAAATGTTTTTGATTCCATTTATTTAAGACGCCCACGTATACAAATATGCCGCTGCCAAATAACCACAATCCAGATAAAATTATCGCAACTAAATCTTTCATAACGACTACCTATATATCAACATTAACAGTATAACACCCATGTATCAGTGTTGAATTTAGATAAGATATGGTGTTTTAGGCCGATACTCAAGTCGGAATTCCGAACAACATGTGACATAATTAGGCATAAGTAAGATACGAAGTAATTGATGTCTCAGCAATCTTCCAAAAATAAGTACAAACCTATTATTACAATTTTTATTGTAGTGGCCGTTGCCGTCCTAGGTGTTAGGCTACTCACCTTAGGTCATGCCCAAACCCCATATGTTTCCAGTTATGCTGCTAATGGTCAGCGCACCGGCTCAGCAAGCCTCGTAGCTGGCGGTAGTAATGCTAATAATCAGGCTGTCCAATTTGGCAGTGCCTCAACAACTCCAACTGGGCCTCAGGGGGGCTGTACAAACAACGGAGTAGTAGCTCCATGTATTGGTAACGATACCACCGGGGCAGGTGGCTGGGGTACTCCTACGTTCGATGACGAGTTCACTAAAGACAGTTCGCTCAATACTTCTAAATGGTCTCCAACTGTCTATTTCGGAGGCAATGTTCAGAACTACACGACCATGTATGCCTCTAACGTCAGTGTTGCTGACGGCTACCTTAACCTTGAGGCACATGGCGCTGAGGATCAATCCGGAAGTTTTCTCGATACCGACCCAGACGATGGGGTAGCTGGTCACACAGGATATCAATTTACCTATGGCTATATGGAAGCCCGAATTTATTTCCCAGCCTCGGGCAATGAAATTGCTAATTGGCCTTCTTTTTGGGCGGTCGGTCAGGTTTGGCCGAATGATGGAGAGTTAGACGTTGTGGAAGGTCTTAATGGCGCGGCTTGTTACCACTTTCACTGGGGTACTTCTTCTAATCCTCAAGCTCAAGGAGGCTGTACAAGCGGCAACTATGCGGGGGGTTGGCACACCTTTGGAGCTGATTGGCAGCCAGGCAGCGTAACTTGGTACTATGACGGGGTAGACGTAGGGTCCGTGACTAGCAACATTACCTCACAGCCGCTGTTTCTTATTCTAGAGAATTCAACAGGTTCATACGGCCTTCTTCCTGTTACGACACCTGCTGACGTACAAGTATCATATGTTCGAGTTTGGCAGAATTAGTAGAACAAATATGTCGTTGAATGGGTTCCGAGCGGGTACTAACAGTTTTCAAGACTGATTAATTACTATACAATGTATAGCTTAGACAATTAACAGACGGAGGCTATATCATGGCTAAAAAAATTGGTATTATACTTGGCTCAACACGACCTGGTCGGATCTCGCCAGCAATAGCTGATTGGGTTGCGGCAGGTATTGCCAAGCATCCTGAGCTCTCAGTTGAAATGCTTGATCTCAAGCAGATCAATTTACCATTCTTTGATGAGCCAACCATTCCCTCGGTTGCGGCAGGAGTTTCAAAGGCGGCAGTTGCCTGGAGAGAAAAAGTGTTGAGTCTCGACGCGTTCATTATTTTAACTGCTGAGTACAACGCTGGTTATACAGCACCGCTTAAGAATGCACTCGATTATTTGAAGACCGAATGGGCAAACCGTCCAATCTTCATCGTGTCCTATGGCTTTGGTGGTGGTGCATCCGCCGCACATCAGTTAAGTGAAGTCTTGACTCGCATTGGTACTGTGCAGATTGAACCAAACATCGCTATCCTCATCGGCGATAAACTAAACGCCAATGGCGGTATCGATGACCCACACACGAGTCTTGCAATACATAATGATGAACTTGATATCGCGCTTAACGCTATTGAGGCTTGGACTCCTCCAGAAGAGAAATAATTCTGTTGACTGGAATTGGAGTCGCATCACCTCAAATCTCAGTTTTATATGGTAGAGCGTTTCTCAATCTTTGAGCATTTCGCTTAATACGTTGTCTAATTATTAGATAATATCTATCTGATTGTTTTTGTAGCTTAATGTTTTGCTCGCGTCCATCTGCATCATCTCGATCTATCGGATCTTGGGGCTCATTATAGTCACCGATATATTGTATAGAATTTACTCCTAAGTGTTTTTGCTGTTTGTTCTTTTTAGACATAATTGAATGAGACATATCTGTGTCACCTTTCGTTATTTCGTTATTGAACAAAGCTCAGCAGTTTTCCGTAACACCCTCCTTTTCAATAATGTGCGTAATAATGTTTAGCCCGTAATTGATAGCATAATGCTACTGTCTTCAGTAGTATGTGCGCATAGTCACGGGATTAATCTGCAAGAGAGAATACAATTAGATTCATGCCAATAGGTTTATCAATAAATCCGACCACCAAGACTAGGGACAAAAGTATCATCTCTCACTTTAGTGATGGATTGACTATGCGATTCGAGAAAGACCAACTATTATTGATGGCTATGAAGAGCCAGATGGAGTTTATTTAATTAAGCAGGGTTTCGTTAAAGCGTATTCTATATCACAGAACGGGAGCGGTAAACTTCTATTAATACATGAAGCAGGCGAATTTGTACCTTTGCCATGGGCCCTGAATGACTCTAACTTTACCGGCCTATCATACGCTGCAATGTCCGACGTTTTAGTGATAAAAGCTTCCAAAGATAGGCTACGTGACGCAATGGGGAACATTCAGTGGCTGTCTCAAGAAGTTCTCAGCCAAACTGTGAATATAATTGCACTTTACACTCAGAGAATCCAAACTCTGGAATTTCGATCGTCTAGAGAAAGAATTATTTCGGAGTTAATATATCTTGCGAAGAGATTTGGGAAGCATCAAGGAACTGACATATTTATTGACGCTCCGATAACACATCAAGACATAGCAGATTCTATTAATATGAATCGGGAAACAGCAAGTAGGGCATTGGAGTTACTATTTCAAGAAGGATTAGTCAGTCAAAAGAATCATTACTTTATAGTTAGAGACGTCGGCGAATTACAGGAAGCTCTGGGTTAAGGACGTCTGGAATATTTTAGAGTTGAACTCAACTTAGTTCAGACTAGCAGTTATCGGACCGAACGTAGAACTATCTAGTCAAGCTCTTTGATTGACATATGCTATGGTGTAAACATAAGCTGTAGACAGTCTAATAACTTCGCTAGCAAAGATATATAGAAAATGAGAAGTAAATTCGATTTACAAAAAGCTGCGGGAGTATTCGCCATACTAGTCGTAGTTATATTAGGGGTGCACTTATTGAGAGCTAGCCGTGCCCAATCACCTTATGCTGCAGTTGGGGCATCCTCCGGTACTTTAACTTCGCCTGCTAATCTTCAACCTGATAATAACGCCTCTGGCGGCAAGTCTGTCCAATTTGGCCAGTATCTAAGTTATAGTATTGTCTACGACTCCAACCGAACCGGTAATTATGAAATATATAAAATGGACCCGGGTGGTAAAGTTACGCAGCTGACATCCGACACAACTTACGATTCGTGGTGGGCAAAGCCTTCACCAAATGGAAGTCAGATATTATTTTACCGAACGCCTGCTGGAGTCCACGACACCAATTACGCCAAGACTAGTTTATGGATGATGAATAGTGATGGTAGTAATCTGAGGGAGATATTACCAGTTGGTGCAAATGGTTGGACTCTTCAAGGTCACGGCGAATGGTCCCCGGATGGTACCGAACTGGTAATGTTCGGTAATACCAACATTTATATTACTGATCTCAACGGAAACATTATTAGCACGGTTGCGACGTATGGTCTGGATCCAACATTTACCCCAGACGGAAAACAGATAGTCTATATAAGCTGTAGCGACCGACCGACCTGCCCGACTAGTGATTATAGAGTCTATAGAGTCAATGTTGATGGCAGTGACCCTACTCAATTAGAGAATCTACCCTACCGAGCCGATGACCCCTTTACCTCTCCCGACGGCAATACCATAGTTTGGGAAGTTAATATTAGTGGCTTAGTCTGGGACATTGCCAGCATGAATACCGATGGATCTAATGCAAGTATCCTATTCGGCGACAACAATATAAACACTAACCCCACCTGGTCGCCTAATAATGTCATCTATTTCTTCAAAACTGATCCAGGTAAATATGACAATTATGGGTTGTGGCTAATGAACCGTGATGGAAGTGGGCTACAATGGATTTCGCAGGGACAGACGGGCAGCAATGAATATGTTAGCGTTGTGCCATAAGCCAGGCATTGTAGATCGATTTCAGAAGTTCTGATAGATATACGATTTATTAAGCAGGAGCTACAGCAATTGAGGGTAGTACGTTCCAGCTGCAGCCCAGCCTCCAAACCAATTGCTAGCGGCTAAGGCTTTCCAATAATGGGAGCTTGTTTTATGAAACTACGTCGTTCGAGTACTTGTAGGACTGCCTGAGCGACTTCTTTTCTACTAACGTATAGTTTTGTTGGCCCGTGTTCGAGTAACTCAAACGGTTTAGCTGAAACGTCCTGTAATTTTAATACTCGTATGACTGTCCAATCTAAATCACTATTCTTGAGTACTTCTACATGGTTTTTGCCATCTTTGACCCTAGCCGGATCAATAATACTGATACTTAAATTCAGAATTCTGTCTAATACTGTAATTATGTCGCCAGGGAATCGAACCCCAGTACCCGTTAGGCTTATTAACCGTTTAATTCCCAGTACGTTCATAACACCTGCAACTTTTTGAATTGCGATAGTTTGTACATTTGGCTCTGAGCCCTTAACGTGTCCAATAAAGCTAGCCACTGCCTCTTGCCTTAACATTAAATTCTTTAGTTGAGACTCATTAGTAGCGTCACATTCAACTATCACTAGGCTAGGGTGTGGTTGGAGGTGACTTTTGCCACGAACTCCAGCTCTAATTGAGTGACCTGCAGCTAGTGCTGCCTCAACAAAGGCTTGTCCCGATCGTCCACCGGCTGCGATAACGGCTATTTTCACTTAATTTCCTGAATTAATTATGATCATTGCTCTTATTAGAATGAGCGTATTAACCATGATACGCAAATGATTAAGCTGTTGTGCTATGTCTAACCGGCAGGTTTCTAACCACTTAATACGAATATTATTTTTGTTCTTCTGTGTATTTGTTGCTATATTTATTACCATAATTAGTATTTAATTAATAACACAGTGTTCTATAAATTAAGCACTACGAGTAGAGGGAGTTCTATTAGGATAATAAACTGAACCAGTTTGTTCTAATAGGCGTTTGTTAACATGCCTAAGCCTGCTTTAAAGCATCTACTCCAAAAAGAAATGTCACGCAAAGACTTTCTTCGTATTAGTGCTCTAGCTACTATCTCTCTTATCGGCATAGGAGGATTACTAACCGAACTTCTATCACACGCAGCTTCTCCCTATGCAGCTGGAGAAGCAGAAAATGGAAAATTAACGGGGCCAGCGAGCGTAACCAATGACACCACAGCTTCTGGTGGTAAGGCCGTAGAGTTTGGAAAGAACAGTACTGGTGGCGGTGGAACCGGAGGAAACCCGGTACCGACAGTTCCCTCTGGCACGACTGTGCCGAGCAAGGTCATACTCAACAGTACGTGGGAGAGCCCTGGAAACAACACAACCACACTTGAGCCATATTGGGTTGATACTTGGGGCCAGAACGATGGCTCTCAGAACCCCAATGCTCAGGTTGTAGATTCGGCGTACACCACGATTACCTCAGATGGTGTGCAGATGATTTGTCCCACTACTTCGCCATCATCAGCTGGTTTGATCTGCACCCAGTCTTCTGGGCAGCAAACTCCTTTCACCTTCACCCCAAGCGCTAGCGCACCTGTATTTGTTGAGTTCAAGGCCTACATTCCCTGCCAGTCGGACGGCACAATCTATAACTGGCCCGCTCTTTGGGTTGTCACGCCAGATACGTGGAATGCCGAGATCGACATATTCGAGGGACTTGGTGGTTCAGCCGCAGCGCACTACCACTTTAATAATGGAGCGAATCAGGCTGGCCTTAGCTATCACATCAATCCTAACGCCGACAATGTGTTTGGACTACTGTTTGCTAACACCGGGACAGCTGAATTCTTCGTCAACGGGGAGTCAATCGGATCACTGTCACCACCCGTACTTTCGTCGGGTACGCTATCTCAGACTAATGGCTTCCAACTTGTTGCCGAGAACTCCAACGGTTCTACCGCAACAGGTCCAACTGACACCTCAGCAGTGTTAATACTACGTTATGCCCGAGTCTGGCAAGATTAACTCAGTGCTTACTCAAGCGGTTTTAACATTGATTTATAATTAGAGTAATTAATTATGATTAAACCACGCTATATAGCAATATCTCTCGCAAGTGCCGGATTAATCGGCTTAAGTACACTTGGTATCGCCAGCGCAGCATCTCCTACAAGTACAAGCACTACTATCGGTAAGAGTGGTATCCCTCGCTCGACCTTTAAACAAGATCGCCTCACGGCTGTAGCGCAGGTACTAAATACCACTACAGCGAATGTACAAGCTGCCCATAAGAATGAGACATTCTCTCAGCTTGTTGCAAATGCCGGATTAACCAAGAAGACATTTGCCCAAAAACTGAAGATACAGATAACGAGCGACCTTGAGGGACAGGGCTATAGTCAAGCTCAAGTTACTATAGCATTACAACATCGCACGATCGTGCGATTACGACATCATGAGAAGTAAGACATCTCTAAATCTAATACTGAACCAACAAAATAGTTCTAACTTCGTCACAGATGCCCAGCCATAAGCGTAATAAAAAGTCTTTACAACTGGCACACTTTTGATACACTATATGTATGAGTACAGCAAAAACTAGAATTAATGTTAGCGTCCCTGAAGACGTTAAGAACGCTTTAGCCGACTTGGCTAAGCGAGATCAAGTGCCAACTGCTACCAAAGCACAGCATCTAATAGAAATAGGTCTTGAAACAGAGGAAGATGAAGCATGGGATAAGATTGCTTCCTCAAGAGACAACAAAAATACTGTCTTTCATACCCATACTGAAGTATTTAAATCTTAGAGTATGTATGAAATTCTCTATAGTGACGAGGTAGTTAAAGAAGATATACCTAAACTAGGTAAGCCATGGAAGAGTAAGATTGAAAAAGCTATTGAATCAAAACTCATGACTCGACCCGAGGTATATGGGAAACCCCTAAGACGATCTTTAAAAAATTACCAGAAACTACGGGTTGGTGATTACCGGGTCATATTTAGAATTGAAGAACGAACAGTTAAAATCTTCGTTATAAAACATAGGTCAGTCGTATATTCTGTAGCGTCAAAAAGACTGTAGAGTTTTAAATAGAAGTTCGGAAGTCAGTCTGGAGCGCATACTTAGCCAAAATGCTTAAACTAACATCAAGCTGCTAAAATAATTTCTGATGCCAACAAAAGATATACAGTCTTCGCCAGCTTCTGTAGAGATATTCTCTGAGTATAAGCATTCAAAAAAAATATGGCGTCTACCATTAATTATGGTAATCGTCATTGTGGCTCTCTACGTCATAACAGCCTACGTCGTTACTCCCGTTGAAGTCCGCGGAATCTCTATGCAACCCACACTTCACACTGGCAACATTGTATTGGTATGGGAATGGCCTCAGACCTGGGCTAGAATCACTAATAGTCAATATATTCCTAAGCGAGGCAGCATTGTGGTACTGCAGAAAACACCGGTTTCTGGAGAAGAGCTAATTAAACGGGTTATTGGTCTACCTGGGGATAACGTGTCAATTGGTAGCGGTAAAGTAACTGTTTCTAATAATCAAAACCCTTCTGGTTTTGATCCTGACGTGGCTCCTTATGGGAAGAGCCTGGTGCCTATTTTCGGTAGCTATAGTACCGCAGTTCCCCCGGGTCAAATTTTCGTGCTCGGAGACAACCGCAGTCTAGGCGCCTCCATTGATTCACGCTCCAGCATCGGCAGTATAGAATCAACAGATATAATTGGACAGGCTATTATTAGGGTATTCCCTTTTGATCAAATCAAACTCTTCTAGCCACTAATAACGTTATCAGTCGGATCTGTCTTGTCATCTTTGCCGTGCTTGGAGAGCTGATTTAGCCCATGCTCAACTTTAAACAATCTATGTTTATAAACAAGCCTGGCTATCCACAGTAACTCTAAGATTATTACGAATACTAGAGTCGGTATTATAAAGACTAAAGCCTTATTACGAGTTCGGTATATTAGACTTTTTATAAACAAGGTCCCAGTGTAGTCGGTTCCCATATTGATGGTTTGATTGATTGTTAAGGTTTGTTGATCAGAGAGATCAACTTGAATACTAATATTGTGCAGGCCTCCATCAAGATAACCACGGTTAATAGGCTGTAGTCGTGTAGAGGCATAAAGGAACTGGTTATCTGAGTAGTAAGTGACCTTGTTGTAATCTACACCGCTCAGTGGACTGGCTAGATAAACTGCAACCTCATCTGTAGCTCCAGATATAATCTGTGGTGATAACACACCTTTATACCCTTGATAGGTCACTTGACAATTTGCGCTGGGGGTACAAACCGCAGGATTAGGCAATATTAACAGTGAAGCTACCGCTTGATAGGGGAGAGCGCCAAGTCCGTTCCCTGCGACCACAAACGATCCTCCATGAGTGGTATCTAGATTATAGTCGCCTACTTTACTCCAGCCACCGTAAGAGGGGCTATTGGTACCTATAAGGTGACATTGACTATCGCTAAACGACTGGAAGTAGACGGTTACGCTTGAGCTGTGCTCATTAACATTATTTAGCTTGATGTACAACTGGGCGTCAGGGGACACTTGATTTAGTAGTACACTGTATTGACTATCACTAGTACCACATTTTCCGATAAGACTCAGGTTTGGAGGCGCAGCTTGGGCACTTGCTTTGCCACTGTACACTCCCGCCAATCCGGTAAAGACCATGGCAAGCAACAATAAACTTAATAGGCTTTTGTTATAGAAGCGTTCCACACTCTTTTAAAGATACATTATTTACGGCTTAGCACTGTGCGACATTTGCAGGATTTACGAGACCAGTACCCTCTGTACCGTTTACTCCAGAACCTACAGTGTCACCAGAATTAACAAAAGCCCTGAATCTCTGGTTAGAGTATTTTGATACATAGAATTGTGCGGAGCCAGATACATTTAGCCAATAAGCATTCCCACCAGCGCCAGTACCAGTGCCGCCTACTGCGTTATCGTTAGTGTAAAAAGCTGCCGCGTCGTAGTATTTGGGTGCTCCGGATGCCGGTTTATTAAAGTAAGTGGTAACGTGGTATACGTCATAATAACTATCGAAGGTCGCACAAGCGGAGACTGTTACTCCATAGTAGTAACCCAGATATGTAGTACCCGAGGCGTGGGCCACAGTAGTCTTGTGACTGTGCTTATAGACAAAGAATCCTCCGGCACCTATTGCTAATACGACTACTATGAGAAGCACTATTTCCAGGTGGCCAAAGCCCTTTTCATTAAGTTTCGTTTTTCGAAGTAATTTCATCCAATTAGTCCTATATTAGTTTTTTATATTTATAACTGCTGACTGAATGCTACCTGAAGAGTTCTATAAGCACAAGTGATTTGTGCACAGGGTTAGTTTAATGTAAGTAGTCAAGCTTCTTTTGCATCTCTATAAATCATTCGGAACTACGACTCTGAGCTCAGCCTTAAGTGATATGGTCTGGTAATAACAAAATCTATCAAGCGGTTCAAAGTAGACCCAGTATTTTTTACTGCGATGTGCCTGTTGTTAACTTCTGTCCTCGTATTTATAACTTGATTCCAGATAAATCATATAGCATACAGACGGCGATAGGTACCCCTACACCCCTGGTATAAAAGTTCTGAAATCGGTCTGAAGGGCAAGCTCAGCCATAAGCGGTTTGTTTAATTAATCAGTATTAATGTTTTTTAACATGATAAAATAAGCATATGGCAAAAGAGGATAATTATATTGGCGTTCTGCTTGAAGATATACAGGATAAATTAACTGGAATTGCTGAAGCTGTTAGTGATTTAAATAAAAAATCGGACAAAACAGATGAAAGACTAGAAAGAATTGAGGAAAACACTAACCTCATTCCACCGGTTCAAGCTGCCATAAAAGACCAAACACGTCAATTGAATGATCACGAAACTAGAATTACTGAATTAGAAACCGCTTAAAGCGTTCTGAACTCGGTCTGGATTCCCATCCCGGCGATTTGTGAGTTCAATTATATTACTTAATTTAACCGTTATGTTGCCTATAGCAACGAAGTAAATAATATCCACTTCCGACAAAGGCTATTGATAATGTTAATGT
>CAJCIR010000073.1 GCA_903970425.1 Chlamydiota bacterium
TCCTGATTACCGTAGCCGAAATACCCTCCCATACCTAAGCCCTTAAAATTTTTGGTAGTTAACAGAGTGCTGGGTTGATGTGCGGCCCATTGCGATTCTGAGCCTCCAAATAGAGTGTCTATAGTTGTTTGGTTAGAGCCCACTTCGGGACCTACTTCTCCACCGTAATCCAAGAAGTAATGGAATAAATCAGGATGTCTCAGAGCCAACATAACACTACATGTACCGCCCATACTGAGCCCTCCAATCGCCCAGTTGCTTGGTTCGTTTATTGTCCGGAAATGAGCTTTTATATAGTTAGGGACATCTGTAGTTAGATAAGTCTCAACATTTCCTCTAGAGCTGTTTACGCACTCTGTGTCATTGGTTAGTGATCCGGTGTTATCTACTACGAAAACCAAAGGTGTGATTCCATGATGGAATACTGCGAATTTATCCATGGTGGCAGCAAGGCCACTATCTATCCAGTTCTCGGGCGTCCCGGGGAAGCCAGCAGTCAGAATAATTACCGGTAGATTAATAGTCGGGATGCTATTATATATAGCTGGTACGTAGACATACCCTCCTCGAGCTTTAAAGCCTGAAACATTTCCCGCTATATCCAAACTATAGATACTTCCATTGGTACTTTGACTACTCACGGATGTTATTTGATTCTCGATAGACCGAGCCACAACATTATTTGATAGTGTATGAGTAAAGTTGAAAAAGACACCACTCTGATTAGCAACTGGATGAACATTGGAATTCTTATTAAATACTTCGCCTAGTGTTGGGTAAAAGCGGTAGTAGCCATTAATTATTAACAAGGAGAAAAGTAGACTAATTAATACGTATCCTGAAGCGATTTTCCATAACCTGAACTTGAACCACCAGATGCTAATAGCCATAAAAACTACACTAGAGGCGAAAGGTAGTACCATTACGGTGAACGAGTCAGGCAGCGGGCTGTCAGTTAGACCGCTTGTTATCAGGCTTAAAATAAATCCCAGCACTAAACTACCTGCAATTAATACCCCGATTAACTTTAGGTACCTTAGCTTCTTTTCCTTCTCGGCTTTTTTACCTTTGCCCAGTTTTTTATCTTTTGGTAGTTGCAGTATTAAGTAAACCGCGACAGCACTAGTTATCGAGCATAATACCAGGAGTAGAGATTGGCTTAAAAGATTGAAATTCATTTGGGCAGTTGGTTAATAGTGACCGCTCATTGCGTTAGCCATAACTTTACCATAAGTTTCAAGGAAAATAATACAAATTAACAATGGTGGGAATGCCTTTGACGAGATGGCACCAGATTAAGTCTGAAGTGATTGAGATGTGGAGAATCGCAAACAGTGTGAGATTAACTTGTGAACAATAGTAGAAGAGATAAAATGGTCCCAATAACACCAACTAGCTTTCTAGTTGTAAGCTCATCGCCAAAAAGTATTGCTGCAAAAATTGTTATAGCTCCAATTGAAGCAGCGTTAGTGGCATTAACATAACCAACATTCGGGGCAACTTTAATAGTGTAGAAGTTGAAGAAATTAAATGCGGCTGAGGTTAGGCCAATTGTAATGAATATCCACGGATGCAACTTGAAGGGGCTCAAGGAGATTTTTTTAACAAGCATTTCAGCAATAATACACAAGGTACCTACAATTGAAAGATATGCTAAAAAGGTAATCGGACTTACTCCGTGTTGGTACAAGTACTTTGCAACAAGGGACAGAAAACCCCAACCAAGGAACGCTCCTATAGCTAGCGGAAACCAAGCAGTGCTGGTTTTGTGACCAATGGCCTTGCCATTAAGAACAATTAACGATGAGAAAATAACAATAAGTACTATAGCTACTAACCCCCTAAGGCTGAGAGATTGGTGAAAAAGAGGTATTGCCAAGAAACTGGTCATAAGAACGTAATTTTTAGAAACCATTAGGCTGTAACCGGGGTTCGGAGCTAGCTCAATGCTTTTGAGAGAAAATATACTAGAGCCGTATGACAGGAATATTCCCGTAAGAATAATAATAACCAAATGCTGAAGAGATATATGGTAGGAATGTGTAAGAAAAACCGCGAAGTTATAGAAGAAAACTGGTATCAAGAATATTCCAAGATTATTGAATTGAGTAGGCAGTTTACTGATAGTCGATTTACGTATTGTCAGGTAAAGTAGGACGCTAGAGACGAATACCAGGGCATCATAGATAATCCAGGACATAATAAAAGTATACAGGCCAGCAATAAAGTTTGGTTCCAGATATTACTACTGTGGTTCAAATGGTGGACTTGAATGGATTTTTCTGGAATCAGGTTCGTGAACAACTTAAGGCTTGGTATAAGGAGTTCTCTGGCTGTGGTGTAGGCCAGAGAATAGTGACTGCCAAACTTTAGCTGAACCTGAAGTAGTGAATTGTTAGTTTATGCTTCTAGATTTCTTGAATGTAGCCAACATTGGACATTAGGCTTTCCATTTGTAACATAAACTGTTCATAACGCTTAGCATCATATGTTGAATTACCTTGCTCTTCGGCTACCATCTCAGACGGATGAATAAGATCTATCTTTAGTCCACCAATAGATAATCCATCATCCATAGCAGCTAATACTGGATAATATAGGTGTAGCCAATTGTTTCCATATCTTTCAATATCGAACCTGCCTAAGTACTCAGCTCCCCGACGAGTGTATCCTCTGCCACCGCTAAGTGCATCGGCGGGCATACCTAACTCTCTTTCTAGAAACCAACCCGCTAATCTTTCTGTTCTAGCTTGAGTAGATGGTAATGAACGCATAGCCTTCTCGGTTCTACCGATTACGACTATATCGTGTATCTGCAGCGCTTCGGCTATCTGCTCACCAAAATTAACCATTCCTGTCTTCTCTGGCTCATGCCGTACTATTCGTTCCGCTCCGTTGCTCACCGCATACATTACGCCATCCATGTACTGTGTTGCCAGACCAGGTCTAGGAGCATTTATTACAATTGCTTCTCGTTCGCGCAATGAATCGCCGAATTCGGATTCGGGCGAAGCATCAACGACCACTAGCGGCACACCCGTATCACGGTAGGCTTCTGCTGTTTGTAGTGCTAATTTATAACGAACTTCTTCTGGGTCTTTATAAAGCGTAGAAACGACTCCTACTAAAGGCAGACCTTCAAAATCAAGTTGTGGCAGACCTTCAATAACAGGCATTATTAAATTATTTATAGCAGTATTATTGTACTATGTCAATGTGGTGGGGGCGGCTGGATTTGAACCAGCGACCAATCGGTTATGAGCCGACTGCTCTAACCACTGAGCTACGCCCCCATAAGTAGCCTATTACCGGCTTACTAACAGATTGAGTATAGCAGATTTGTAATTTGACGATATAATCTAGATACAAACTATGCTGTCAAAAATCAAAAACTATATTCAAAACTTCCCCTGGTCCTACCTACGTGATACCAAAGTATTTGGTCTACTGGTATTTTTGGTCATAGTTCTTCTAGTGACATGGAGTGGTGTTAAGGCTATACAAACTAACTACGGATTGCAACGACAGATATCTCAACTCAAGGCTGAAGTTCAGGTTCAGCAGTTGGAAAATACTAATGTCCAATTAAGCAATGAGTACTACAACACTAATCAGTACTTGGAACTCTCGGCGCGTCAAAACTTTGGTCTAGCAGCCCCCGGGGAAACTGAATTGATTGTTCCGCAAAATGTTGCCTTAGCACACGTAGTCAGTCTCAACGAGGCATCCACTATTGTTAGTAAAAGCGGGACGGATCAGCCGACTTGGCAACGCAATTTTCAAGCCTGGGTAAATTTTCTACTGCACCGTCAGACTTCTGGATAATTGACAAAAACACCCCTGTTTGTTAGATTTATAGAAGAGATCCAAGACTTTAATCCCCATTAGGGTCCTTTGTTTTTTTGTCGACGCGGGGTGGAGCAGCGGCAGCTCGCGTGGCTCATAACCACGAGGTCGCAGGTTCGAGTCCTGCCCCCGCAACCAATTTGACCCCTGTTGATCAGGACTTTCGTACTTGAAAGTCCTTTTTGATTGTGTTGAAATATGCTGAAATTCATCAAAATCGTGATGACAAATTGATGACAAAAACAGGGGTTTACTTGAAAAATTGGCTAACAGGGGTGGAACACTCTCATCTCAGCGACTTAACACCTTGAATTGACCTTCCAGTTAGTTGCCCGAAGAAATCCCCATTTTCATGGGGTTTGGTGTTATGTGGTGGGGAATAGTTCAGGCGAAAATTTTAGCGAGCCTCCTGCATTTTTTCGCCATTTTCCGATTTGTCATCAGAATTGATGACATTCAGCAGAGCAGCTGTGGGGATCCGGATGATGCGGCCCATGCGGATAACTGGCAGTGGGAACGTTCCTTCCCGGATGGCCTTGTAGCCAGTGCCCCGATCGATCCGAAGCAACTCAAAAGCCTCCTCAGCAGTTAGGAACTGCCTATCCAAAGGATTTGGTTGATCTTCTTTAGGCTTCACGAACGAATTGTCGCGCCAGCAAAGCTATTTGCCTAGCGCGAGATTTACAACAGAATATTAAGCTAAAGCTTGCAAATAGAACTGAGACACTTAATATAATAAATAGGATGAGTTTTCATCTGTTAGCATGCAGGGCTTCACTATTATTGAGGTAGTTATAGTCCTTGCAGTCGCAGGTCTAATACTAGCTATTGTGTTGATAGCAGTCCCAGCTTTAGAACGTAACGCGGTAAATGCCGCTAGAAAAGCAGACGCTGGAAGACTCGCCGCTGCCGTAGGTGAGTGGTACAACGATAACGGAGATATGATACCAGGCAACGAGAACGACAACGACGGCACTGTTCAGTCGTATTGGGTGACTGATTGCCAGGCTATTGTCCAGGATGCAGGCCCGATGGCTAATTTTGGAGTAGGTGAAGGCGGTTTGAGTTCGTGGTGCGTTGCCGATGAAGACAGTGCTACCGGAGAGAATGAGTTTGTTGATGACTATACATATGCCGGCAGCATTAGCACTAGTACCCCATACCAAAGCTGGTTAGTATATACCATGGACGCTACCTGTCCGTCATCAGCTGGGCCTAGCGCTACTCCTCAGCCTGGCAGCTCTGACCAATCTGTTATATTCTATCCCCTAGAGACTTCCAATGGCCAGATAATCGAATGCATTCAAGCTACATAAGTTTTTCCTACGACCGATCAATCAAGCATAACCTCGTTGACATCTGATGAAAAAAGAGTATAATTCAAACTGTTTTGATACTAAAAACAAAACACACAAAAACAAAAAAAGGATTAAATTAAATGACACAAGTACCCAGCAACAATGGCCTAGCTTTTGAGTTAGTTACCACCGTCGACCCCGCCTTCACGAAGGTCGATGGAATACTAACAAGACTCTAGTCTATCTTCGCTATATCGCTATATAACGTGTCTTTTTGTTGAGCATTTTTGTTATTTAGATAGTCGATTGTGACGAAACCTCTTTAGTTTACCCAATCAGAATCATCTGAAAGGTATGGTATAAGCACGACCCTATAGCTGTTAATGGCTAGTTATTTCGTGTACCATGCAACGATGAGGAAGTTATTTCTATTTGATATTGACGGAACCCTGGTAAAGGGTGGGGGAGAAAATAGATTTGTGCGAGCTATTAATAGCACGCACGCAATTAACATAACCAACGACACCGATTTCAGCGGATATACCGATTATCTTATTTTAAAAACGCTTCTAGAGCGAGAGGGATGGGACGCAAAACAAATTGATGAAGCTATACCTCAACTCATGAAGGCGGTTGACGAAGTCCATAAGGAAACCTTTGAGGTAAGTCACATTACTATATTTCCGGGTGTTAAAAAACTTCTTGAGGCACTAGATCGTAAAAACCATGTCTTAGGACTCATAACCGGTAACCTAAAACCAATTGCCCAGAGAAAACTTGAGTCCTTAGATATTTGGAAGTACTTTACTGTCGGGGGTTTTGGTAGTGATCCTCATCTCATACGTGCTGACTTAGTCGATTTAGCCATAGAAAGAGCTGGATATAAAGACAAGAAAGATCAAGTTTACGTAATTGGCGATACTGAGCTAGATATAGAGGCAGCGCACAAAGCTGGTGTTGTGAACACTTTAGCGGTGTCAAACGGTCTACGTAGCATTGGAGATTTAAAGAAATCGGGAGCCAAGGTTGTTCTTAAGGATTTTACGGATACCTCTGATGTTTTAAGGAATCTGGGCGTAGGAGCTGGATAACGATGCTCATTTGTTAGAATGACTTCATGACAGACTTCATATTTGTTAGACACGGACAGAGCCAGGCAAACGCAGACAAGGAAATAGCAACTGATGACACTCAATTAACTGAGCAAGGCATTGAACAGGCGAAGATTACAGCAAAAGAAGTTAAAGAACTGGGCGTCGTTCAAATAGCTAGCTCCCCATTACTTAGGGCTCAGCAGACTGCCGAAATAATAGCGGGTGAATTGGACATCGATATGTCTAATATAAAAGTTTTGGAAGAATTGAGAGAGCGTGGCTTAGGTGACTTTAAGGGGAAACCAAAAGAACACGAATCGGATTACTACTTTTCGGTAGACAATGACTTTAATGTGGAAAGTCGTATAGACACACTCAAAAGGATGGCCCTGTGCATACAGAAAATTATGGAACTAAGTACTAATGGGAAAGTGTTGGTTGTCGGCCACGCTGTGTCAGGCTATTTTTTGATAGAAGCTGCTAAGGGTAAGACCGAGCTGAACGATCTCGAACCACCTTCTGAAATTAGCAACGCAGACTACCTAGCTATATCCGTTAATTAGTTACAAGCAATATGGTAGCGGCGATAGGAATTGAACCTATGACCTCAGGCTTATGAGTCCTGCGCTCTAACCAACTGAGCTACGCCGCCATGCCAACAGGGACCAAATATAACATTTTTTATCTCTGTTGACCAGAAGGTTGCTATGATAGTCAGTATGAATATTAAGGTTTCAACTCCTAAAGGTCTCTATGTAG
>CAJCIR010000074.1 GCA_903970425.1 Chlamydiota bacterium
ACAGCCTTTTGAATAACTCGTCGCATAGGTCTAGCACCAAATTGAGGGTCGTAGCCAGCTTGAACAACTTGTTGCAATGCGGCATCCGTTAACTTAACACTGATGCCTCGTGCCGAGAGTGTCTTATTAACTTCTGCCAGCATCAATTGAGCAACTTGACCTAATTCTTTGGCGTTAAGGGGCCTGAATAAAACCACTTCGTCGAAACGATTAATAAGCTCCGGTTTGAACTGTCCATCGGCTATCAACTTATCGATAAGTGGGCGTTCATACCCTTCAATAGAACCACTAGAACGAACCCTTTCTGAAATATCATTAGAACCTGCGTTGGATGTAGCAATTATTATGGAACTACGAAATGATGCCGGTTTACCAGCAGAATCGGTTAACTGACCTTCGTCTAATAACTGTAGAAGAAGATTAAGGATTTCGGGACTAGCTTTCTCGATCTCATCAAGCAGCACCACTGAGAATGGTTGTTGGCGTATCGACATAAGAATGCCCCGTTCTCCCTGTGTTCCTGGGGACAATAAACGTGCAACGTCTTCGGGCCTTTGATATTCGCTCATGTCTAAACGGATCATTTGCTCCTCACTCTTGAAGTAGACTGCCGCTAGCGACCTAGCCAGTTCCGTCTTACCGACTCCGGTAGGCCCTAAGAATAGAAAACTTCCAACAGGACGTTTGGGGTTGGAGACACCTGCCCTGCCACGTCTTAACGCTGAGGCTACGACATTAACCGCCCTTTCTTGGTTAATCATCCTGGCGTGGATCAGGTCTTCGAGGTGTATAAGTTGGTCGGCTTCAGGACCTTTAACAGCAGCCACTTTAATGCCTTTTGTTCTCTCAACAGCAGTTTGTACGGAGACTTCGGTTACAAATTTATCGTTAGCATAGGGAATAGCTTGTTCTAGAAGACTAATTCCCTTTCCTGGATAGGCCATCTCCTGCATGTATTGTCCACTCAGGCGATATGCCTCTCGTATGGCAGCGTAGGTAATAACAATCTTATCCCGACTTTCAAGCATAAGCGCTGTGTCCTCTAAAATTTTCATTGTATCTTCAGCTGAGGGTTCGGGTATATTGATTGAAACAAAAGCGGAGACTAGGGTTTCGTCGTTGGCTCTAAGCTGTTGCCACGCAGTTGGCGTAAAGGCCGCGATAACATTGAGGTGATGGTTTTGGAGTATTGGTGCGAGTAACTGACTCATGTTAAAAGCTCCAACACCTTGACCGAAGAAAAGTTGAGCATCATCTAAAAACAAAATAATATTTCCAGCGTGTATTGCCTCACCAAAGAGGTTTAACATTAAATTCTCTAACTGTCCCTGGCTAGAGGAGATTATGGATGAAGCACTCAGACTAACGATTTGGTAATAACGAAGATGAGGGTCTTGTCCCTCAAGTAATCGCTCGGCTAGGCCCTCAACAAGTGAAGTCTTGCCCGCCCCAGGTGGACCCACAATAGCAACAGGAGTTCCGCGGTCAAGGTTAGTAATTATGCTGTTAAGAACATCAGTATGTGCCAGGAAATGAGTAAAGCCACCGTTAACTTCTATTGAACGGCTAATGTTGTGGGAGAACCTCTCTAAGGTCGCTGCATAACCAGATGCCCAGTCTCTTCCAATACCTCCAAAGTTAGGTACAGGCTTTCTAATGTAAGCTTGGAGCCTCTCTAACCAAGTGTGGACTTCCAAGACTTCCTGTTGGTTCAAATTAGCGTGCGTGATGTATTGCTTGACGGCTGGTGAGGTCAACATCAAGGCCGTAGCTAGCGTGCCACTATCGAGCTCAGTAGCCTTCTCCTGATTCATAAACAAGATAGCTTGTTGCCAAACGTTAATCATGTCTTGTTCTTGATCACTTAGGCTGTCGGAAACAACCTTAGGGCTTAGCAACAAGTGGGACATAACAAACCTGGCTGGCCATAAAGTGGTGGCGGCTTCCCAGGCTGACTTTGGTGTTACCGGTTTCTTTAATTGTGCTAATAATTTTGCCGAGAGTACGTCATCTAGCTGGGTAGGCTCTTTGCTAGGTTTGATTATTGCCAGTTCCCGGTAATACCAAAGAACTATCATGAACAGTGTCAGAGACAGAGCTAAACTCAAATATCCGGCTCTGGGGACTTTGTTTAGGGTAAGACTGGCAATACCAGCCACAACTAGAATTAAGGCTATTACGTAGATAACACGATAACCATTCTTGCCTATGCGATTAGCGAATCGGGCTTTTCTGGCTCGGATACTATTAAGATCTAGCTCAGTATTCATCCGATAAAGACCTTTACTAGGCAAAAAATGATGCCAACAGGTATCAGAGGCCAAATAATTGTGGCCACTACACCGAGTACGGTTGTCAAGAACAGTAAAAGAGCGGCAGCTAATAGAACAAATACCCGACTAGTAAAACCAACCATACGGCTGACAAAGTTATCAACTGAAGCTCTGACTTTAGCGTCAAATCCTCGTCCACTGATGCTTGTTATACGTTTCCAAGGCGCAAAAAGAGTCTTTAGTAGTAGCGGTACTGAAAAGGAGCGACGTACCCCACTGGGCCAATCACGAATGCTTGATGCAGTCTGCAACCAACCTGCACCATACCACCAACGGAACAGCTCAAAAACCATGAGCTTTATTGTACCGCAAAGAACAGCGATAAAACAGACAGACGACTAATCGTCATCCTCTTTGGGAAACCAAAGAATGTAGAAAATTGGCAGTAGGCCAATAGTTATCGTCACTAATAAGACGATAAACCATATGCGATGCTGCTTTTGAGAAGCTCGCCACAAAGCAAATCCCTTCCAGAAGGTATCCCAAACGAGTATGGCAAACAGTATTATTACAAGTTTTTCGTGAGACGATAGCATTAGCCTAATAATATCACAGTAGTGTTTAGGCAGCCATTGCAGCTTCAGGATCTATCTTTTCACCCTTGCGTTGGTGAATAAGGAAGACTGATAGGACAACCGCTATTACTGCAAAAACTACACCTACCCAGAAGGCAGCATGAAAACCATTAACCTGAGCTTGTAATGGAGAACTAGGGTGCTTGATAAGGTAGCTTGCGGTTGCCGATGAAGCGACGCCGGAAAGAATTGCAAGACCCAAGGATCCGCCAATTTGTTGTGATGTGTTTAATAGCCCTGAAGCAAGCCCGGATTGCTTGTGAGGCACGCCATTAGTAGCAGCAATGGTAAGAGCAATAAAGACAATGCCTAGACCTATAGCCATGAAAGCTAGACCTGGAAATACGTCGTGGAAGTAAGTTCCGTGCACTCGAACACGGGTAAGGTATAAAAGGCTTACAGCCATAATTATTGGGCCTACAGTAAGAGGAATTTTATAACCAATTCGTGTAACGACTTTCGACATAAAACCGGCAACAATACCGATGATTATTGTTATAGGCAAAAAGCTGAATCCTGATCTAACTGGAGAGTAACCCAGTACATCTTGGACATATAAGGTTATAAAGAAGAACATGGCAAACAAACTTGCGGTTATTGGTAACTGTGTTAAATTGGCGCCCCCAACGTTGCGCACTTTAAAGATACTAAGAGGCATAAGGGGGTGTTTACTACGAGCCTCATTCCATACGAATGCTGCAAGTAAGACTATGCTGGCACCTAGGAATTTAACACTGTTTGCTGAAGTCCAACCCCAAGCTGGAGCTTTAGTTAGTCCGTATACTAAAAGTATAAGTCCACCAGTAACCAAGACTGCACCTGGCAGATCAAGCTGTCGGTGATCTAGATCGGCGTTACTTTCTGGGATATAGAATATAGTCGCTAAGATTAGGAATATTCCAATAGGTACGTTAATAAAGAAGTTCCATCGCCAACTAAGATACTGAGTTAGTATGCCTCCTAGCAATAGACCAAAGGCTGCACCACCAGCGGCCACAGCTCCCCATACGCTGATAGCGGTATTACGTTCCTTACCTTCTTTAAAAGTAGTTAGAACTATTGAAAGTGCTGCTGGAGACATAAAGCTAGCCGCCAGACCTTCTAGGATTCTAGTAATTTCAATCATGCCACTGTTTTGCGCGAGGCCGCATAATAGAGAAGATAGAGCAAACAGAACGGTCCCGGCTAGGAAAACTTTCTTTCTTCCATATAGGTCGGCTGCACGGCCGCCTAGAAGTAGGAAGCCTCCGAAAGCCAAAGTATACGCAGTGACTACCCACTGTAGACTGCTGAAACTATGAAAGTGCAGGCTTTTATATATTCGCGGCAAAGCAACATTAACTACAGAGGTATCCAGGACAACCATAAACTGAGCCAAAGCTAAGATTAGTAAGATTACGTTTTTATGAGCATATCTGACTGCAGGCATATATTGTTAGTCTCCGTTTCTCACGCTTAAATTAAGCTTAATAAATAACACTTAACTTCTAGTATTCTACAAGCGGACCACAATTACAATACTATATTTTATATACCTATAGAATCTATCTTGTGCTAAGAAATTGTGCTATTAATAAAGGTAAAGCTTAAATAAATCTGCCATGCGAGCAAACCAGAAAATTATACACGAGCACCGAAGAGTAATACTCAACCCGCCTGCTTGGGTAGCCCGAACCTATAGTCTTATGGCATTAGTGTTGATACCCTGGATTTTTTACCTAGCGATATCGCTACCTCGTAGACATCTTATATCGAATTACGATGTTAGCTGGGCCGGTTTCGACATAGGATTGCTCATACTTTTTCTATTGACCGCGTTACTAGCCTACTTAAAATCGCGCTGGTTGGTTATAAGTGCTGCTGCCTCGGGAAGTTTTTTAATCTTAGATGCTTGGTTCGATGTTCTGGGTTCCAGGCACGGTGCACAGACTCACGAAGCCATACTACTGGCAATATTCATCGAGATACCATTGGCATTCATCAGTTTTTCGCTCGCCGCACATGTTCTTATGAAGAACATCAAGTAATCCTCAAATGAAATAATAAATTATATAGCCAGTGAGTTATTAGCGACAATGTCGCATTAACTGATATAATATACCTATGGAAGAGAGAAATTTATCTGTTCAATCATATCTAAAAGATTCCGGATATAATATTACCAAGCAGAGACTTCTAGTATTTAATTCGTTAGTTGGCGAAGAGCCGCTAAGCATGCACCAACTTATTGCGAGAATTGACAGCAAAATTGATAGAGCAAGTATTTATAGAATTATTGATCTTTTTGAAAAACTCGGAATAGTTCAGCGTCTCAATATTGGTTGGAAGTACAAGATTGAGCTAACCGATAAGTTCGCCGAACACCACCACCATTTAACCTGTCAAAACTGCGGCAAGGTCATACCAATAAATGAAGAATCACTGGAAGGTTTTATTGGCCGTCTCGCCAAACAATACAGCTTCACTGCACAAAAACACCAAATTGAGATCCAAGGCCTTTGCTCAGATTGTGCCAAAAACTAGGCCTTACCTAGAGAAATCATAACGTCGAGTAGCAAAACGACTATCAAAGAGAATAGGAACATCTTGCGTCCCCACATTTTATTTTCCAGCTTCTTAAAATTACGAATCCCAATACCTAGCCACGTCAAGCCAAGTATTAGTATGACTACAAGGTATGGATAGCCAGTGTAGCCAAAAGCAGTTAGCGTGGCGGCTGATATTGTAAATGCAGCAATATAGACAAGAATATTTATCTTCGTTATGTACATCCCCTTCACTACTGGGAGAACTGGGATCTCAGCTGCTTTATAATCACTAAATCGGCGCATTGCAATCGCATAGAAATGTGGCATCTGCCACAGAGCAAATGTAATAAACAGAATTACCGCAGCGACATCAAAATGATTCGTTACGGCACAGTAGCCAGCGATTGGTGGTGTTGCTCCGGATATGCTACCAACAATCGTTCCATATATTGAGTGTCGCTTTGAGTAACTGTATAAAACAATGTAGTCGACGAATCCGACCAAGCCTATGAGTGTGGTCAGCCAATTGGTGTGAATTATTAGTACCGAGAAACCCACTGTTCCCAATACGGCGGCATAAACCAACGCCTTTTTTACCGGTATTTCTCTTACGGCCATAGATCGCTTCTTAGTCCTGGACATTTTAGTGTCTACATCGCGGTCGATATAATTGTTATAAACGCAGGCTGAGGCTACCACCAGAGACTCACCTATGAGCACGAAGATAAATAATGATAGTTTGAAATGGCCTTTGGACGCTAGTAGAAACCCGGCTATGGCATTTATAGCGTTACCATAGATTATCCCGGGTTTAGTTAATTGATAGTAGGCTTTAATCACGACGGAAGCTAGAACCCACCGCCCTGATCATTCATATAGTTAAATTGCTGTGAAGGTGTCATTCGGTAATTCAAGTTATTCATAATCCACAGCGAACCAAATACCAAGATAAGTACTACCAATATCATAAAGAAGAATACGAAAAGCTTCCAACGAGGCTTTGTCTCCTTACCCAGATGTAAGAAGAAGAATAGTTGAACGATGAATTGGATCAAGGCTAAGGCAACAATTATCTTAACTATTAAGCCCGTTGTTGCATTACCGCGATTTACCACCAATAGATACGCCGAAACCGTAAGTACAATGGAAGTAACAAATCCCGTTACGTAAGAACGCAGTGTCCCATGCTCAGGATCGTGCTTAGAAACAATTGCTTGGTTAGTCTTGCTCATATGCCTAACGCTCCAAATAAGTAAACAATGGTGAAGATAAAGATCCAAATTATGTCTAGGAAGTGCCAGAAAATACTAAGCAGTGTTAATCTTCGGATGTTTCCTTTGCTGAGACCAACCATCCAGACTCGAACTAGCATAACCAGCATCCATATTAGCCCAACCGTTATGTGCAGTCCATGGGTGCCTACCAGCGCAAAGAAGGAAGACAAAAAGCCACTCCTTCGCCAACTATCCCCTTGCAGTGCCAGGTGTCTAAAGTCCGTTAATTCCAGTGCCAGAAAGACAATACCTAAGATAAAGGTTATGCTAAACCAGAAAAGAACTTTATTTTTGTGGTTTTGTCGCAGTGACAGGATCGCTAGACCACAAGTAAAGCTACTAGTTAAAAGAACAATTGTTTCAGTTAACACGTACTTTAAGCTAAACAGTTGCTGAGCCGATGGCCCGTCAAAGGTGTTCTTGTGTAGGACCGCATATGTTGCAAACAAACTAGCGAATAGCACGCAGTCAGTCATTATGTAGATCCAGAAACCTAAAATCGTTTTGCTATCAGTATCGTTATCGGGAACGTGCGTCTTAATGGTGGCTACGTTATATGGGGTGGTCATGCGTAGCCTCTCTTGAGTCTTAGCTCAGTCTCAATCTTCTCAACTTCTGATGCTTCTAGGACATATTCAGTATCGTCGCTAGTAGTTCGAACGATAATTGTTAGCAGTAGACCAATAAAACAAATAATCGATAGCCACCAGATGTGCCAGATCATACCGAATCCGAAAACTAGAGCAAACATGCCGATGATTATACTGGCTGGGGCATTCTTAGGCACCACGATATCTTCGTATTTAGGCTTCTCGACTTTGTCGCCAGCTTTGCGGGCCTGCTTTATTGCCCAAAAAGCATCTCGATCATTTACTACCGGGGCGACTGCAAAATTATAGAAGGGTGCTGGTGATGGGATTGACCATTCGAGCGTCCTACCATTCCACGGGTCACCAGTCTTATCCAAGTTCTGCTTGCGCTGAATTATGCTAACAACCAGTTGTAAGAATAAGAACGCTACACCGATTGCTATGATGACCGCACCAATACCGGCAACAATGAATAGTGGCTGCCAGCCAAGTGATGGACTGTAATGATCGATCCGTCTAGTTGCTCCCATCAAACCGAGTATGTAAAGTGGCACGAATGCCAGCAGGAAGCCAACAAACCAGCACCAAAAGGCGCATCTTCCTAGACCTTCATGAAGCTTGAAACCGAATATTTTTGGAAACCAGTAATTTATACCGGCAAAGTAACCAAATAGAACTCCACCAACTATCATGGTATGGAAGTGGGCTACGAGGAATAAGCTATTGTGCAACTGAAAATCGGCAGGCGGTATGGCCATTACCACACCGGCAACTCCGCCAACCGTAAATAAACCGACAAAACCAAGGAACCAGAACATTGGTGTTTTAAAACTGATTTTTCCTCTATACATAGTTGCAAGCCAGTTAAATATCTTCACACCAGTTGGAATCGCAATTACCATCGTCATAATCCCAAAGAACCCATTAACGTCAGCACCTGCTCCCATTGTAAAGAAATGGTGTAACCAGACACTAAAAGATAATATGGTTATCGCTCCGATTGCCCAGACCATCGAGGTGTATCCAAACAGACGTTTCCTAGAAAAAGTAGCGACAACTTCTGAGAATACTCCAAAAGCGGGCAGAATTAATATATAAACTTCCGGATGTCCCCACGCCCAAATCAAATTGATGTACATCATCATGTTGCCGCCCCCACTGGCCGTGAAGAAGTTGGTACCAATTGTCCTGTCCAAAAATAGCAAAGCTAGAGTCACCGTTAGGATCGGAAATGCAAAGATTATCAGCAGCACACACCCAAGAACACTCCAAACAAACATCGGCATCTTCATAAGTGTCATACCAGCAGCACGCATCTTTATAATAGTGGCCGTGAAGTTTACACCCGAGAGTAAACTACCAACACCAGCAATCTGAAGACTCCATATCCAGTAATCCACCCCAACGCCCGGACTGTATTGTAGTTCCGATAGCGGAGGGTAAGCCAGCCAACCAGCTGCCGAAAAGTCTCCAATACCTAAAGATAGATTCACTAAGATCATTCCGGCAGCAAATAACCAGAAACTGGTTAGGTTAAGAAACGGAAAAGCAACATCGCGTGCGCCGATCTGAAGCGGCAAGACCAGATTTATTAGTCCAAACATTAATCCCATGCCTACAAAGAAAATCATGATTGTGCCGTGAGCTGAGAAAATCTGCTGAAAAGTATTGGCTGACATGATTCCGTGCGAGGTTCCAACTGAAGTGGCTTGCTGCGCTCTTAAGAGCAAGGCGTCTGCTCCTCCCCTCACCAACATAATAAGGGCCACAACAATATACATAACGCCGATCTTTTTAGGGTCGACAGAAGTTAACCATTCTTTCCAAAGCCATTTCCATTTTTTCTTAAACGTTATAAAAACGAATAAGGCAATCACAATCAGTCCCATCGATACCGTTGCGCCTCTAGTTAGAGTGTCTTGTGGAAAGATATGCCAATTGAGCTTACCAAGTAAGTTAGCAAATATGTCCATCACATGCTCATCCTGGACATCTGTCCCCCTGGTCCCACATATTTATCAATTACTGTATTATACAGGCCATTTTGGGCCGTTGAGTAAAATGACGGAGGGTTATTTTCGCTTGGTTGATCGAGGATATTGTATTCATTATAGCTCAGTTGGTTAGGGGTATTTTTGACTGAATACACCCAGCTATTAAAATCAGTTTCGGAGGTAGATTTTGCCACAAAATTCATTCCGGCAAATCCATCGCCACTTATGTTTGCTGAAAGTCCTCGGAATGAGCCGACGGAAGTCGCTTCAAGATGAAGTTGTGTAGACATACCTGGCATAGCGTATATTTGTCCACCAAGCTGAGGAATCCAAAATGAATTCATAACGCTGTCTGAAGTTATTTCAAAGTTTAACGGGGTATTTTTGGGAAACTCAAAGTAATTGACGCTAGCGATATTCTGCTGAGGATAGATAAACAACCATTTCCAGTCCATCGCAACTACTTGTATGGTTATAGGTTGTTTGTCTGAGCTGATTGGACGGTATGGATCTAGAGTGTGGGAGCTATTCCATGCGATCACTGCCAGTACGCCGATGATCGCTGTGGGAACAATCCACCAGATAGCTTCAGCAATTCGGTTACCGGAAAGATTTGGAGAGTATTTAGCTTTCTTGTTCCCTTCTCTATATCTAACGGAAAAAACAATCAGCAGTGTATAGACTGGTATGACTACGATTAAAGATAGTGCCAAAGCTACATATATAAGGTTACGTTCTTGACGTGCTATCGGACCTTTGGGGTTTAATACTTCAAAATTCTGGTGGTGGAGGTAGGTCGCTGCAAAGAATAGGAAGACAATAATGAGCAATGCCAAGACCAGATACCTATACTTCTTATTCACTTCCGAAGCTTCCTTTTGTATTGATCTCTATTAATCATGTAATGGCCCCAAGATAATCACAACCGTTATCTCTAATATAACACGTAGTATAGTAGTACCTAAGATGGGATCTCTTAATATAGCCAATCTATTGGAACTACCCGATTTGCCTGTGCAACTAGAACGGGTTGATAAAGCTATTGTCAAAGTTCTAGCTACGGACAATAAGGTGGTTGCCGGTCCTCTCTCTCGCCTCTCAGCAAAGCATGGTAAACGTCTACGTCCCTCTCTACTAATTGCCGTAACTAGCTCTCAAGGCAAGAAGATAGATGACTCGATTATTTCTGCCTGCGTAGCAATTGAACTTGCTCATATAGGGAGTCTGGTCCACGATGACATAATCGATAAAGCGTCTACTAGATGGGATATACCGACGGTTAATAGCTCTGATGGTGACAACATTGCAACCATGGTAGGTGACGTATTGTTCGCCACAGCCTGTTTAGAAGCCGCGAAAGTCAGTACCTCAATAGCCAAGAGAATACCATCGGCCATAATAGAGCTTTGCGACGGCGAATGCCGTGAGCTGGCGGACGAATTTAATGTCGGCCGTAATAAAGACGACTATCTACGATCGATTCGCGGAAAGACTGCTGCACTTTTTAGTGCCGCGTGTGAAATTGGAGCCTTATGTAGCGGGCTGAGCGCTTATGAATCAAAGTCATTTGCTAGCTACGGACGAGATTTTGGGATGGCTTTTCAGCTGATCGATGATCTAGCGGACTTATTATCTAGTCCTGAGCTACTGGGGAAACCAGCTGGTAATGACATAAGAGAAGGTGTTTATACTCTACCAATCCTACTATCGCTAAAAGGTGCTAATGCTGAAAACTTAAAAAACATGATTAAAAAAAGTGCCCCTATACAGACTAATAAAATTGTAGATATTTTATTAAATGACGGTTCGATTAAAAGAACATTATCAATGATAAGAAAATACGATAAATCGGCCGCTGCTGCACTAGGCGACAAAGCATCAACTGGACTATTGAACTTTCCCGACCAATATCTAAATTGGTCGCTACAAAATCTTATCGCCAAGCAGTATAAGTCCGTTGTCTTAGCTCTTTAAGTCGCGATTTTTACTGCTCGAGAATAAAGTTTTGTTAAGCTTTTGTCTAGTTTGGTGCTGCCGAGTACTGCGACACCAAGTAGGATAAATAGAGGTGCACTGTTAGGGTCAGTTGCAAGACCAGTATAATATCCGCCCAAGCTTTGTCCGATAAACCAGAAAACTATCGACAAAAGAATCCCTAGGCCTATAGCAAGCTTACGGGTATACCCCGGTATAAAGACTGCAATCCCAATGCTAGCTTGAACCAAACCTAGTATTAGTATGAACCAGTAACCTGAGCCGGGGGTAGTCTGCATCATAGCCATCTGAGAGGCAGTCATATGCATATTCGCCATAGATTGCGTCGACGTGCCTAAGCCATTAATAAAACTGGCTACATGATTATCTAGAGTGGCTAACCAGCCTGGTGCCCCATTGGCATTACCGGCGATCGTGCCGCTGAGGTCAGATATCGAGTTCTGGCCTGGTAACAATTGATAAATTGCTCCACCGATCCATAACCCTGCCCAAACGAACGCTAACCAGTAAGCAGGATGCTTACCTTCTATGGAATCGGGCAACACTGCTAGAGCTAATATGGCATAAATTAGTGCAGCCCCAGGCGCACCCATTAATATAAGGGTGTGTGCGCTAAAGATCCCGCCGGCGCCCTCCCCTCCATACCAAACAAATATGCCCCAGAAGACCGAGAGTATTAGGCCTAGTTTTACGGTTTTTTTCATTAATATCAGAACACCTAAACCTAATTGCACGATCACTATTAGGCTATTGAACAGTGCCGGATGAGATAAGAAGATGCGGATCGCTAAGTGTGTAAATCCGGCTACCGTCTTTGGTTGACCCTGGACCGCAGGATTAATAACTTGAGTTATAAAGTTGCCACTAAACATTTGATGCTGTAGTTGCAAAGTCCCATCTAGAAGCCATAATAAACCCAATACAACTTGGATCTTGCGTCTAGTTATTGATTGTGAGATGCCATTGACCGCACCCATATTGCTAACGTAGCTCAGTCATCTTTTGTATATTTACTTGTTTGAGGAGAACTTACTTTTAACTAGGTATCCCAGCCCTAGTTCATAGAGAATTATCGCTGAGATAATAGCTAGAGAACTCAAGCAAGCACCAGTTAGCGGTGATTTGGTTATAATTTCTAACGCGACTCCACTTAGCACTAGTGCGCTACCAAGACCAACAACGAAATATTTTCCGACTTGTGAGTCGATCCTATGGGTCATAACTCCTATGAAGCGAACTATTACAGATATAATTAGTAATGCTCCCAATGAAAGGTGCACAATCAAAAGTGTAAGTATTCCCGAACTCATATAACCCTATTATACTGCGTTATTTTTATCAGTAAATAAGATTCTTGTGTTTATGTTCGAGATTATTTTTCGATAAAGGTCAGAGCGTTACCGGTTCGACCTGCACGTCCTGTTCGACCAATCCTATGAATATAGTCGCTGTAGGATTGTGGTGTAGAAAAGTTTATGACGTGAGTGATATCCACGACGTCAATACCCCTTGCAGCTACGTCAGTAGCGACAAGTACCTTAACCTGATTATCTTTAAAGCGCTTTAGGGCGCGTTGACGTTGGGATTGAGACTTTCCGCCGTGTATAGCGTCTGTTTGAAATCCTCTAGCCTGCAACTCTTGACTTAGTTTCTCAACACTTCGGTGAGTGTCGTCAAATACTAAAGTTTTGCCGACTGAGTCTTGAAGCAATAGATCGTGTAGTTTGTTAATCTTTTCGTCTTTAGTATGGTAGGTAACAATGTTTTGTTCGACGTTTTCGCTGGTATCACCGGTTTTTACGACGACGTGTACAGGGTCTTTAGAAAAACTATCAATGATAATCTTAACTTTGGCATCAAGTGTAGCGCTGAAAAAGAATGACTGTCTGTCCTCGGAAGTTTGCTTAAGAATATGAGTTATGTCGTTAATGAAGCCCATGTCTAGCATTCGGTCTACTTCATCCAATACAACAACATTAAACTTAGACAGATTTAGAGTTCCTCGCTCAGCGTGGTCTTTAATTCGTCCAGGAGTACCAATAACGATTCTTGGATTAGATCTTAAGTCACGTAGTTGTGGACCCATTGGAACACCACCAATAAGAAGAGCTCCGCTCAGGCCGCTACCTTTTGCGATACTAATGCACTGTTCTTCGATTTGTTCGGCTAATTCTCGAGTCGGAGCCATAATCAAAGCACGGGCATTTACATCACTCATAAGTCGATTAAGTACTGGTATACCGAAGGCTGCCGTTTTACCGGTTCCGGTATTAGCTATACCAACGATATCCTTACCACTTAATCCAACAGGTATTGTCTGATCTTGGATTGGTGAGGGTTCTGTAAAGCCTTTTTTGACAAGGTTTGCTTCGATCAAGGGGTTAAGTGCAAAGTCTGAAAACTTATGTGTAGGCACAAAGACTACTACATCGATAGGCTTAGCACTTTGAATGAAGCGCGATGGGTTTATGTTCTCTTTGCGTGGGCCACGATTTCTATTTGGTTGGGCATGATAAGCATACTGACCGCGGCTACGGCTATTAAAACTTTTATAATTTGAATAAGACATATAATGAATCCTTTTGTTTAGTAATTATTTAGTCGATTGTCGGTAATGAAATCGAGGAAATAATCACTGCCCGGGTTCATTAAAACAATTAATAGGATTATAGCATAATTAATATCAACAAGCAAGCATTCCCATTAACAGAGGATATGAAGCTATTAAAGCGTGTTAATCTTAAGATTATATGAGAGCTTATAAAGCTACTAATTTATTCGTTCGTCGTCACCCGAGGATCGGCCCAATTTTATGGATCCTAAGCATTCAATACTTTGTGGTCCAAGTCGTTGTCGCTAGTAACTGGGTTATTCCCTACAGTATTAGCCAAAATACAATAAGTGATCTTGGTAACACGGTTTGTGGAAGCTATCGATCTATGTATGTCTGTTCCCCGCTACACGAGGCAATGAACCTATCGTTTGTCTTGCTTGGTCTTAGTATGGCGCTAGGGGCATTATTTCTTTCCTATAGATTTAAAAGGAGTATTGGCAATGTTTTAGGGCTTAGCCTGATGGCATTGGGAGGTGTCGGGACAATTTTAGTGGGAAGTTACCCTGAGAACACATCTGCACATCTGCACATTCTGGGAGCAGCGTTACCCTTCTTATGGGGAAACATAAGTTTGCTAATCTTAGCCTACAGTCTCAAATTACCGAAGTCTTTACGAGTTTACACTTTTATATCAGGTGCAATAGCTCTAATAGCCCTGATTTTACTCGTGACTCAGACTTATATAAGAATTGGTATCGGCGGTATTGAACGTATAGTAGCCTATCCGCAAACAGTTTGGCTGATTATAATCGGATTTTATATATTACTCGGGATAAAGACAGATTCTGCTAAAATGTAACAGATATGGAAAAAGTAATCTTATATTATAAATTTGTGCCAATTATTGATCCGGAAGTGGTTCGATTATGGCAGAAGAGTCTTTGTGAAAAGCTTAACCTAACAGGTCGCATCATTATTTCCAAGCATGGCATTAACGGAACTCTAGGTGGAGAAATAAAGTCTCTTAAGACATATGTCAAAGAAAGCAAATCCTTTCAACCTTTTAAAGGCATGGAATTTAAGTGGGGCGACGGAAGCCGTGAAGATTTTCCAAGGCTATCGATTAAGGTGAGAGATGAAATTGTTACCTTTGGCGCAGTTGATGAACTAAAAGTCGACGAGGGCGGTATCGTAGGCGGAGGTAAGCGTCTTAAACCTAAGCAAGTTCATGAACTTGTAGATAAGTACGACGAGGATGTAGTTTTCTTTGATGGTCGCAGCGCATATGAGGCAGCTGTTGGGAGGTTTAAAAATGCAGTAGTTCCTAATGTACGCACTGCCAAGGACTTTTTATCCGAGATCGAAAAGCCTGAGTATGAAGAACTAAAAGATAAGCCGGTTGTGACGTATTGCACAGGCGGAATTCGATGTGAAGTACTCAGTATGCTGATGAAAAACCGTGGTTTTAAAGATGTATATCAGCTCGATGGGGGCATCGTAAAGTATGGTCAAGAGTATGGCGATGATGGACTTTGGGAAGGATCGCTATACGTATTTGATGGTCGGATGAGTGCTAAATTTAGTGAGAAAGCAAAAGATATAGGAACTTGTGTGCATTGTGGTGGCAAGACCAGTAATTACGAAAATTGTGCTAACAGAGCTTGTAACGACCTTATCCTTGTATGCTCTGATTGCTTACAGGATACATTTTGTAGCGAGGCCTGCAAAAGCACTGCCCTATCTGTTCAGAATTCAGAATTATAGCCTGGTATGAATATACATTCGCCAGGACATTCGTCTGCAGCTTCTTTTACTGCGTCTTCTAGTTCGGTAGTTACCTCTACGATTCCTTCATTGCCCATATTGATAGGTTTACCATCCTTGCCGAGTAGACCAATTTGGCCAGCTGCTTTAACGTAGGCCAGGCCGTCGTCGGCTAACTCAAAAACTGGAGGACAGATTTCAACACATAATCCATCACCAGTGCATAAGTCTTGATCTATCCATACTTTCATATGATTATATTAACACCAAACCACTGTGCCGTCGCCGCATCAGATAGTCGTTATGCTAAAATTATATCTAAAGTATCGATAGACAATGCATAGGGCCATAAGATCAATTAAAGTTAGAAATTATCAACAGTTCTCTACCTTCTTTGTTATACTCGCAATCGCCATCCTTGGATATAAGTTATTGACATCTAGTCATGCCCAAAGTCCCTATGTAGCAGTTAATGCATCTAGTGGAGCTCTAACAGGCAATGCGACCAAAAACGTTGATCCTACTGCCGCTAGTGGTGAGAGTATTGTTTTTGGTTCTGCTCCATCCACCTCCAGTGACTATGTTACGGCTTCTGGAACGAATCTGATGCTGGGCGGAAAAGTCTGGAAGGCCATTGGCTTTGACGCTTATGGTATGGAGGGTTGTTGGAATGGCGCCAGTGGCACCGCCTGGAATAACGCACAACTAGACGCTTATTTCTCGGGACTACCAGCTAACGGGTTAACCCGGATTTGGGCTGAACAGGCCTATGGTACCTCATTAATTAGTAACATTGTTGCCCAGGCCTCTAAATATAATCAACACCTTGTTCTATCCATTGGTAATGATGACGGGAATTGTAACCCCACTAGTGATGACGAAAGTCAATCGGGAGAACCCCTATCCTTCTATCAGGGAGGATGGCAAAGTATATATGCGCCTTGGGTAAAGACGATTGTGCCGATGTTTGCCAACAACCCAACGGTGGCAATGTGGGAAATAGCTAACGAGCCTGGTCAATCAGCAGTTATCCCAGAGTCCACTATGCAGTCCTATATGAGTGGCGCTGCGGCAGCGATTAAGGCGGTTGATCCAAACCAACTAATAGAAAGTGGTTTTAACTACGCAGGTAATGCAAATAATAATACTCAGGGCAACCTATCCGATTACGAGGCTGTTCAAAACAGTCCAGACATTGATGTTATTAGTTTTCATGACTATTCCTACGACTACGAAAATGGAGCACAGTTATCGGGTGGTTTTAGCAATGCCCAACAGGCCTCTAAAGATCTAAATAAACCCTTCATAGACGGTGAGGCTGGGGTGGAAGCGTGCTCTAATCCATCAGGATCTGGACCGAGTGGCCATCCTTATTTTTCTTATTCTCAAAGAGCCTCCTGGTTCCAGACAAAAGCTAATGATTACCTTACAGGAGTAGGACCAAGTGGAAGCGGCAGCCCTGCTGCCTCAGCCATTATGTTCTGGGTTTATGAGCCTGAGTCAGTTGGACAATGTAGTGACTACGATTATGATGTCGGTCCTGGAGACCCAACGCTAAGTATGGTGCAAAACTACGTAGTTCCCTAAACCGAGGCATTACGCCAACTCGGCACACGCAAGTAAGCAACCGTAACTATAATCATCGTAAGTAGTAGTACGACAAAGAATAACGGAAGAGGAATGATTGCAGCACCAAACAGTATCCACGTCCATATCGTCAGGGCCGATGTTTCGTATCGATGACCTGGCTTCGACGGCATAAGAGCGGCAACCAATGAAATTAAGCCGAGGATACTGTAGAAAAGGGCCTCTAAAGGAGCTTCTCTAAATGTGTCAACGACCTTGGTTACTCCAAATCTGTGAGTTGGCGTGAGAATTAGTATGTAAATAACGGCGATCAACAGAGCCTTACTAACTGGCAAAACCCGTTTTACGTCGCGTTTGGATACTTTATTTAGGAGATAATAAGCAAAAGGTGGAAACATGCTGCATTGAATGCGAATTAGGGTTGTGGCAAAGTCATTGTGCGGATGTAGGCCATAGTCACCTATTTCACCGTGTAATAGTCCAGTTACAACTACTGAATATATGCTAAACGTTAATAATACTAGTCGACCGTTAGTTAGATGAAATTTGACGACTAGCGCTTCATATAGCAAGAAAAGTACTAAATAAAGACTAGCTAGGGCTATAAAACCGGCAGGGTTGGTAAATAGGCCGCTTTTAAAACCGACTGTTGGTTCACCAACAAAGATTAAAAAGAGTAAGGCTCCCAGCCAGGTACGTCTTGGAAGGTACTTCATAACCTTAAGTATATCTCAGGAATCAATCAGTACCAGGTATATAGCTCTTGAGTGGATAATTCTTCTTTTTTATAGCAGTTAGCGTAAAAGGAGTGAGTGTCAGAGTTGTCCAATCGGTGGATTCCACGATACCCCTAATGCCATCCTCTACTGCGCGTTTCTTCGCAGCTCGCTTAAATACACTCCCACTCCAAATATCATTCTCTATGGGAAAAATAGATAGGAAACCACCGAGTTCAAGCACACGCTTGGTTTCGCTGAAAAAATTATCTATATCCGATGCATCCTTAGCCCACATCGGTAGGCTCTTGGTGGCGATAATTACACCAACCGATTCGTCAACTACGGGGAGAGAAGCAAGATTCCCTTGGATTGGAATTGTATTGGACTCGCTTTGTCGATTTGCTTTCAGGGTATTTCTATTCATGTCTATACCCAGTACAACGGCATGGATGCCCCTGAGTGCAAGATCTGATCCTAAATCACTTTGACCACAACCTAAATCCATCGCCACCCTACCTTCGAAGACATCTACAGGTAGTTCGTGGTACTCAAGAATCTGGTCAAGTCCATTAGTCTCGTTAAATGCGTTAAAGTTAGCTGCTGGGCTACTACGACTCAAAAGCGGAATCGACATCGATTTAGCATACAATAAAACAGATACGGAGGCAATTATTTATAAGACTTTAAAGCCAATAAATAATCCTACTAAAATAAGAACTAATCCACTGGCTAAGTCGCTATATTGTTCGACCTTGCTGCTGAGTCGCCTACCTAACTCCAGACCAAGCAACGATAAACAGACACTTGTGACACCGATAACAATTACAGCTAGCCACAGGGATTGATGGCGCGTTCCTAGTCCAAAGCCAACGATCAGGTTGTCAATACTAAGCGATAGTCCTGCAATTATCAACCGGCCCCAACCCTTCGAGACATCAGCTACTGTTTTGTTTTCAGTTTTCCTCAAGCTGCTGGCAGTCAAGTAAAAGCCTGTTAGCCCCAATAATGCGCCGCCTATTAAATTAGCATTACCGCCTAATTTACCGGCGATATTATTACCAATAACTAGTCCGATAATAGGCATACCAGTCTCAAACAGACCAAAAACTAACGCTATTCTAAGTCGTAAAGATTTACTGACACCGCCCAGTCCAATTGCTACGGATGCTGCAAAATTCCCAAGGCCAACTGATGTTCCAACAAGAATTAGGGTAATGAAATTACGCATATCCACATAATATCAATGATCGATCGATACAATACTAAAACTTCAGCTTCTGCGCAGCATTATCTTCCATACTTTAGCGATAGTGCTAAATTTACGTTGGCGTTGACCATACCAATTGATGTACTATTAAGCAAATAATTATTAGCTACTTAAAATAGTTATAACCAAGTTCGGAGGACAAATAATGGAAACCATCAATTTAACTAGAACGAGGCAACGACCTCTAACCAGCTCACACAAAATACCTCTTGCTAGTAAAATCATTTATCTTGATAACAACGCAACTACCCCCGTGGATCCTATTGTCCTCGACACTATGTTGCCCTATCTCAAAGAAAACTTTGGGAACCCGGCTAGTACGCACTCATATGGAGAGCGAGCTCTATATGCTGTTGACCAGGCTCGTCATCAGGTAGCAACGGCAATTCACGCTGATGACAAAGAAATAATCTTTACTAGCGGCGCAACTGAATCTAATAACTTTGTTGTAAAAGGAGTTTTTGACCATTACCGAACGAAGAAACCTCACTTTATTGTTTCTAACGTAGAACACAAGTGTATTTTAGAGGCAGTTAAGCACGTCAAAAAACAGGGTGCCCAAGTCACAATTTTAAAGGTAAACAAGCAGGGCTTGATTCAGCCCGAACAGCTAAGCAAAGCAATAAGACCCAATACGGTTTTAGTATCAATAATGTTTGCCAACAACGAGATTGGTAGCATTAATCCTATTAAAGAACTAGCTAAAATTTGCCGCAAACACAACATTCTTTTCCACACTGACGCTTCTCAAGCTGTAGGGAAGCTTCCAATTAACGTGCACGAACTTGGAATCGATCTTCTCTCGGCATCCGGACACAAGTTTTATGGTCCTAAGGGTATCGGTTTTGCATATGTGCGAGAGGGAGCTGAAAAGTTTCTTACACCACTTTTAGATGGTGGTGGTCAGGAAGGAAGCCTACGCTCAGGAACTCTGAATGTACCTGGTATCGTAGGACTTGGAAAAGCTATTGAAATAACATCCGAGAATATGGATAGTGAGTTGTGGTTTTATCTAAGGCTTCGCAATCGATTGTACGACCAGCTTATTAAAGCCTTCCCTGACATGATAGTTAATGGTCCAGAGGTTGTATCAATAGAGTCCCTAGAAAAATCTGGTGACTTAATAACAATGGCATCAACGCTCAAAAGACTTCCTAACAACCTTAACATTACCATTCCATCAGTAGATGTTTCTTCCATTAAAGAGATATATGACGTAGCCTTTTCTTCAACTTCGGCCTGTTCTAGTGGGACCCAAGAGCCATCTTACGTATTAATGTCTATCGGGAGAAATGCTGATCAGGCTATGGCATCACTTAGATTCGGTATCGGCCGCTTTAATACCCAAGAAGATGTTGACGATGCTGCCGCATCGCTCATCGAAACTCTACTGTAGTAGAGGATATAATAGATTTAATGGAAGTTATTGCTGTAGACGTCCCGGAGTTGGGCAATAGAGGCTATCTAGTTTACGATACAGACTCAGCCATTGTTATTGACCCGAGTCGACGTATCCAGGAGCTCATAAACTTAGCAGCTAAGCTTGGCGTTAATATTAAGGCTGTTTTTGAAACACATATTCATAACGACTATGTGACGGGTGGATATGCTCTGGCTAGAAGACTAGGCATTCCTTACTATATTTCCGCTTATGACAACGTAGAATTTAAGCATCATGCGATAAAACCTGATCAAAAAGTAATCATCGGTACACTGCAAATAACTGCTCTGTCTTCTCCTGGCCACACCTCACACCACCTTAGTTATTTAGTCGAACAATCAAACGTGACCCCGGCATTGTTTAGTGGTGGCTCGCTTCTCTATGGTGCTGTTGGCAGACCAGATCTCGAATCAGATAGGTTAACACCAAAACTCGCTAAGGCGCAGTACCAGACAGCACAATTTTTTGTTGATAGACTCGATGCCTCAACTCTTCTTTATCCTACACATGGTTTTGGGGGTTTCTGTGCTGCAGCCGAGACAGAACACGTCGCAGTTAGCACTATTAAACAACAGCTAAAAAGTAATAGTGTCTATACCAAAAAAGATGAAGCTAGTTTTGTAAAGGAGCTTATAGATGGTCTAGACGTCTATCCGTCCTATTATGCCTATATGGCGCCAGCAAATTTGAAAGGACCGCTAGATATGGCCCTGGATCCTCCTAATCTCCTTACCAAGGAGACATTATTAAGGGAGATACATATAGGCACAGCCATCATTGATATGCGTTCAAGAAAAGCTTACGCAACAGAACATATGTCTGGAACTTATAACATTGAGCTAAATACTGATCTGGCTACATATATTGGATGGCTACTGTCGTGGGATGCCCCATTAATACTTGTGGGTAGTTCGACTAAGGATGTTAGTATTGCCCAGGAACGATTGTCGTTGATTGGACGAGACATCATTGCAGGACAAATGCGAACGACTGAATTACTGAAGTCTGGTATCAAAAAGAGCTCTTACCGAGTTAAGAGCTTCGCCGATTTAAAAAGAAATATCTCAAACGAAAATGTTCTAGTCTTAGATGTTAGACGTGTGTCTGAATGGCAAAAGGGGCATATCCCAAATGCATTGCATCTACCTCTACATCAACTTATCAATCGTCTTGACGTTATTAATTCAGATAAGGAAATATGGGTACATTGCGCCAGCGGATACAGAGCAAGCATAGCTGCCAGCATTATTAGCGGCCGCGGTAAAAAGGTTGTTCTTATTGACGATAACTATTCGAATGCAGTGAAGATTGGCTTAGTACCAATAATGAAGAAGAAGTTTGTTGATGAGGTAAACGAGGGTAAAGCCCAACTGCTCGATGTGCGTAATAATGCAGAATGGGCGGTAGAACGTGCTATAGGAGCCATACATATTCCAGTGGGGCTCCTACTTGATGGAGATATTGGTACACTGCGGAAAAATCAACTAGTTTACGTATATTGTGAGTCAGGTAGACGTTCGGGTCTCGCCAAGAATTTTCTAGATAACGCAGGTTTCAAGGTAGTTAATATTGGCGGGTTAAACGATTGG